>JBEQUF010000184.1:0-4560 GCA_040349295.1 Actinomycetota bacterium
GGACGGCGACCCGCTCGACGCGCTCGTCATCGTCTCCGACCCGACGTTCCCCGGCTGCCGCATCCGCGTGCGCCCGATCGGCGTCTTCCACATGTCCGACGAGAAGGGGCCCGACGAGAAGGTGCTCTGCGTCCCGCTCGGCGATCCGTTCTACGACCGCGTCGCGGACATCCACGACGTGAACCCGGAGCTCCGCGACGAGATCGAGCACTTCTTCCAGCGCTACAAGGATCTCGAGCCGTCGAAGCAGACGGACACGCGCGGGTGGGGCAACCGGGTCGAGGCCGAGCGGATCATCGAGGCGGCGCGAGCGCGCGTATGAGGTGGGTCGCGCCCGTCGGCGACCAGCTTCGCTTCCTCGTCGACTGGCTCGAGCCGATCCTCTCGCACGAGGGCCTCGAGCGCGTGCCGGTGGACGAGCTCGTGATCGAGCTCGGCGAGGCGGACGAGACACGCGCTTTCGAGCCGTTCGACGCGCTGATCGGCCCGGTGCGCGCCGCGCCGGAGGGGATCGTCGCCGACGTCATCCCGGTCGAGGCCTTCGAGGCGATCGTCCCCGGCGCGAAGCCGCTCGTCGTCTTCGCACGCGGCGCGCATCCCGAGCTCGAGTTCGTCGCCTCGGAGGCGGTCGTCGTCACGGAGCTGGTCGCGCGATGACGGCGCTCGAGCCGATCGACCTCCTGCACATGGGGAACGAGCGCACGATCGCGTGCTACCTCCTCGACACCGACGACGGCCCGGCGCTCTTCGACTGCGGCCCCGCGACGTGCGTCGACGCGCTGAAGGCGGGCCTCGCCGAGCGGGGCGTCGCGCTCGCCGACGTCAAGCACCTGCTGCTGAGCCACATCCACTTCGACCACGCAGGCGCCGCAGGCGTGCTCGTGCGCGAGCACCCGTCGCTGCAGGTGCACGTCTCGTCGATCGGCGCGCCGCACCTCGTCGAGCCCGAGCGGCTCGAGCGGAGCGCGCGGCGGCTGTACGGCGACTCCTTCGACACGCTCTGGGGCGAGCTCGCGCCGGTCCCGCAGGAGAACGTCCACGTCGTCGGCGACCGCGTGCTCGGGCTCGAGTGCTTCCCGTCGCCCGGCCACGCGACGCATCACGTCTGCTACCTCGACCGCGACGGGACGCTCTACGCGGGCGACGCCGCGGGCGTGCGCATCGCGCCCGGACGGTTCGTCATCCCGCCGACGCCGCCGCCGGAGTTCGACCTAGACAGCTGGCAGGCGACGCTCGAGGAGATCGAGACGCGCGATCCGGAGCGGCTCGCGCTGATCCACTTCGGCGTCTACGACGACGTGCAGCGCCACCTCGCCGATCTGCGCCTCGAGCTGTACGAGTGGGCCGACACGGTCCGCGGCGGCGCCGGCCTCGAGGAGTTCGTCGAGTTCGTGAAGCTCGAGCTGAAGGACGCGGGCGAGGACACCGGCCAGTACGACCTCGCGATGCCGCTCTGGCAGTCCTACCAGGGGCTCACGCGCTGGGCGGAGCGGCAGGCTCGGTCCTGACGAGCCAGAGCGGCCCGTCGGCCGCCTCGACGCGCCGCGCGCCGTCGACCCCGACGAGCGACGTCGCGAGCACACGCGTCCGCTCGCCGTCCAGCTCGAGCAGCGCGCCCTGCTCTGTCCCGGCGGGGATCGCGTAGCGCCACGCCCAGACGAGGCGATGCAGCTCGTCGCGCGGCCGGCCGAGATCGAGCCAGACGTCGTCCTCGACGAAGAACGACTCGTACTCGCCGCTGCCGGGCTCCTGCGGCTCGCCGAGGTCGCCGGCGTCGATCTTCTGGAGGGCCTCGAGCAGCGCCGCGCCGACCGTCTCGCCCATGCGCGGGTAGAACGCCTCCGGCTCGACGTAGTCGCCGATCGTCATCGTCCGCTGGGAGACGATCGGCCCGGTGTCGAGCTCAGCGTCCATGAAGTGGAAGGTGATCCCGAGCTCGGCGTCGCCGTGCCGGATCGCCCACGCGACCGGGATCGGCCCCTTGTGGCTCGGCAGCAGGCCCGGATGCCCGTTCAGCCAGCCGAGCCGTGGGACCGCGAGCGCGTCCGGCGGGATCTTCCACGGGAAGCCCATGCAGAGGACGAGATCCGGGTCGACCGCGCGCAGGAGCGGCGCGAGCTGCTGACGCGAGCCGGGCATCAGCACGTTCGCCCCCTCGGGCACCGCGGCGATCAGCGGCCCGAGCTGCTCGGGCCCCTGCGTCAGCAGCGCGACCGTCTCGTGGCCGAGTGCCTCCAACGTCGCGGTGAAGCCGAGCAGGACCTGCGGGATCCGCGTCACGACGACGACGCGCACGGCTAGCTCTCTCGGAAGATGCGGGCGCCCGACGCCTGGTTGCGCGCCTTGACGACGATCTCGTCGACGTTCATGTGCCACGGCCGGGTGACCGCCCACATGACGCAGTCGGCGATGTCCTCGGCGGTCAGCGGGTCGACGCCCTGGTAGACGGCGGCCGCCTTGTCGGTGTCGCCCTTGAAGCGGACGACCGAGAACTCCGTCTCGACGAGGCCCGCGTCGACCGTCGTCAGGCGGATCGGCTTGCCGAGCAGATCCTCGCGCAGCGCGTAGAGGAAGCCGCGCACCGCGAACTTCGCCGCGATGTACGTGGCGCCGTTCTCGTACGCCTGCCGCCCGGCGACGGAGCCCATCATCAGGATGTGCCCGTACTCGCGGATGTGGGGCAGGCAGAGCCGGGTCATCCGCACGAGGCCGTTCACGTTCGTGTTGAAGACGGCGTCCTCGTCCTCTTCGGTCGACTCGGTGAACGGCGCCCGGCCGAGCGCGAGCCCGGCGTTGTTGAAGAGGATGTTGACGCTGCCGCCGAGCTGCTCGACCGCCTCGGCGACGAAGCGCTCCGAGCTCGCGACGTCCCGGACGTCGAGCTCGAGCCGGATGTCGGTCTCGAGCCGGTCGGCGCGACGCGCCCCGCCGGCGACCGTGACCCCGGCCGCCATGAGCGCGCGCGCCGTCGCGGCGCCGATGCCCGACGAGGCGCCGGTGACGATCGCGGTCTTGCCCTGGAGGTCGAAGGCGGTCACGACCGGCGCAGCGTAACCGGCTGCTCGCGTCGTGCGACGTGGTCGACCTGCAGCGTCACGTGGTGGAGGTCGAACTGCTCCTCGAGCAGGTGCTGCAGCCGGCGCCGTGCGCCGTGGCAGTCGGTGTCCGGGGAGACGAGCACGTGGGCGGCGAGCGCCGGGAAGCCGCTCGTCACCGTCCAGACGTGCAGGTCGTGCACCTCGACGACCGCGGCGTCGGCGGCGAGCGCCCGCGCGACCTCGGCGGGGTCGATCTCGTCCGGTGCCGCCTCCATGAAGATGCGCCCCGACTCGCGGATCAGCGACCAGCTCGAGCGGAGCATCAGCAGCGCCACGAGCAGGCCGGCGATCGGGTCGAACCGGTCCCAGCCGGTGGCGAGCACGAGGGCGCCGGCGATCGCCGTGCCGACGAAGGCGGCGAGGTCGGTGGCGACGTGCACGAAGGCGCCGCGGACGTTGAGCGACTCGCGGTCGGCGCGCGACAGCACGACCGTCGCGGCGAGGTTGACGGCGATGCCGACGAGCGCGACGACGAGCACGATGCCGCCGTGCACCGCAGGCGGCGACACGAGCCGCCGGACGGCGCCGTAGACGATCCAGACGCCGACGACGAGCAGGGTGATGCCGTTCCCCTGGGCGGCGAGGATCTCGGCGCGCCCGAGCCCGAACGTCCACTGGCCGCTTGCGCGCCGCGTCGCCAGGCGCGCAGCGACGAGGGCGGCGGCGAGCGCGAGCGCGTCCGTGAGCATGTGCCCGGCGTCGGCGAGCAGCGCGAGCGAGCCGGCGACGATGCCCGTCACCACCTCGCCGACCATGAAGCCCGCGATCAGGACGAGCGCGATCGAGAGCGCGCGCCGGTCGGCCGAGCGGTGGTCGTGGTGGTGATGGTGGTGGTCGTGGCTCACAGCTGGAGCGTACGGGCGAAGGCGAGCCGCTCGGGCGCCGTCGGGTGCGTGAAGAGGAAGAGGTACGCGAGCCGCGGCGGCTGGAGATCGCCGAGGTTCCGGCGTGCGAGCTCGACCATCAGCCGCTCGAACGCGGCGAGATCCCTCGTCACCCCGCAGGCGAACGCGTCGGCCTGCCGCTCGTAGCGGCGCGAGTAGGCGCTGAAGCACGGCGAGATCGCCGCCTGCGCCGCGAGCACGAGCAGGAGCGCGGTCGGCAGGTCGCCCGGCGCCGGCGTGCCGAGGACGAGGCGGAGGAGGACGACGACGGCCGCGGCGAGCGCCATCCCGACCGCGCTGAACTTCGCGACGTGGTGCAGGCGGCGGTGGCCGAGCTCGTGGGCGACGACCACCTCGACCTCGGGGACGCCGACCGCGTCGAGCAGCGTGTCCCAGACGACCACGCGCCGCGACGCGCCGAGACCGGAGACGTACGCGTTCACCTTGTTCGTCCGGCGGCTCGCGTCGGCGACGAGGATCTCCTTCACCGGCGCGCCCGCCCGCTCGGCGACGGCGTGCAGGCCCGCGGCGAGCTGCTCGTCGGCGAGCGGCGTGAAGCGGTTGAAGAACGGCTCGAG
>JBEQUF010000137.1:0-3207 GCA_040349295.1 Actinomycetota bacterium
GGGCTTCCCACGGCGGCCCGGCCTGCCGCTGCTCCGGGCGCTCGGACGCGCGGCCGCGGCCCCCGCGGCCTGCCTGCGCATCATCGAGCGCCGCCGGCCCGACGTCGTGCTCGGCGCGGGCGGCTACGTGGCGGGGCCGATGGTGCTCGCCGCGCGGCTGCGCGGCGTCCCGGCGGCGCTCACGGAGGCCGACGCCCATCTCGGGCTCGCCAACCGGCTGGCGCTCCCGTTCGCGCGCCGCATGTTCCTCGCGTATCCGGTCGAGCACATGACCGCGAAGATGCACGTCGTCGGCCGCCCGATCCCGGCCAGCTCGCGGTCGGTGTCTCGCGACGAGGCGCGGCGGACGTTCGATCTGCCGGTCGACGGGCCGCTCGTGCTCGTCTTCGGCGGCAGCCAGGGCGCGGCGACGCTGAACGAGACGGCGCTCGTCGCCTGGGCGGCGTCCGGGCCGCGCGTGCTCCATCTGACCGGCGAGCGCGACTTCGACGCGCTGCGCGGGCGGGTCGCGCGGGACGACTACCGGCTGCTGCCGTTCGTCGACGACTTCGGCGCCGCGCTCGGTGCGGCCGACGTCGTCGTCGCGCGGGCCGGCGGCTCGGTCTGGGAGGTCGCCGCCGCGGGCATCCCCGCCGTGCTCGTGCCGTATCCGCACGCGACCGCCGACCATCAGCGCGCGAACGCGCGCTACTTCGTCGACGCCGGCGGCGCGCTGCTCGTATCGGATTCGGACGCGCCCGTCCGGGTGCCGCCGCTCGTCGAGGAGCTGCTCGCCGACGACGACCGCCGCGCGCGGATGGCGGATGCGATGCGCGCGGCCGCGAAGCCCGACGCCGCCGAGAGGATCGCCGATGAGCTCGTCGAGCTCGCAGCCGCTCGCCGGTAGACGTCTCTGGATCGCCGGCATCGGCGGCGCCGGCATGAGCGCGTACGCGTTGCTCGCGCACGCCTGGGGCGCGGAGGTGGCCGGCTGGGACCGGAACGAGACGCCGTACCTCGCGCATCTCGACGGCATCGACGTCACGATCGCGCCCGAGCCGCCCGAGCCCCCGTCCGGCTGGGAGGTCTACGTCTCGACGGCGTACGTCGACCGGGTCGCCGGCCGTCCGCGCGCCGATCTCGTCGCCGAGCTCGTGTCGCTCCGCCGGGCGATCGTCGTCACCGGCGCGCACGGCAAGACGACGACGAGCGGGATGATCGCCTTCGTCCTCGACCGGCTCGGCGACGACCCCGCCTTCCTCATCGGCGGCGAGATCCCGCAGCTCGGCGGCAACGCGGGGGCGGGCGCCGGCTGGCTCGTCGTCGAGGGCGACGAGTCCGACCGCAGCGTCGGCGCGTTGCGGCCGGAGATCGCCGTGCTGCTCAACGTCGACGTCGACGTGCACAACGAGGACGTCGGCACGCGCGCCGGGCTCGAGCGGTTCTTCGACGAGTGGCTCGCGCTCGCGCCCCACGTGGTGCGCGCCGAGCGGCTCGAGCCGGTCGCGCTCGAGCTGGCGGTGCCGGGGGAGCACAACCGCCGCAACGCGGCGGCGGCGCTGGCCGCGCTCGAGCTCGCCGGCGTCGACCGGGCGGACGCCGAGCGGGCGATCGTCGAGTTCCGGGGCGCCGGGCGCCGGCTCGAGCCGAAGGGCGAGGCAGGCGGCGTGCGCGTGCTCGACTCCTACGCGCACCATCCGGCCGAGCTCGCCGCCGACCTCGACGCCGTGCGGGGCGCAGGGCGGGTCGTCGCGCTCTTCCAGCCGCATCTGTATTCGCGGACGCGACATCTGGCGCACGGGCTCGCGTCCGCGCTCGCGGGCGCCGACGCGGCCGTCGTCACCGACGTCTATCCCGCACGCGAGGCGCCCGTCCCGGGTGTGACCGGGAAGCTCGTCGTCGACGAGCTCGCGGCGCTCCGCCCCGGCATGCGCATCGGCTGGGCGCCGACGCTCGAGGACGGCGCAAGGATCGCGGCCGCGTGGGCGCGGCCGGGCGACGTCGTGCTGACGCTCGGCGCAGGCGACGTCGACCGGGCCGCCCCGCTGCTGCTGGAGCTACTCGCGTGAGCGTGCAGCTCTCGAGGTACACGACGCTCGGCACCGGCGGACCGGCACGCGAGTTCGCCGCGCCGACGTCGGTCGCCGAGGTCGAGGAGCTCCTGCGCCGCGCCGCCGGCAGCGAGGTCGCCGTCGTCGGGCTCGGCTCGAACCTGCTCGTCGCCGACGCCGGCGTCGACGCGCTCGTCCTCCACCTCGAGGGCGACCTGGCCGCGATCGAGATCGGCGGCACGACCGTCCGCGCCGGCGCCGGCGCGGCGAACGCGGTCGCCCTCCATCGCGTCCGCGAGGCCGGGCTCGGCGGCTTCGAGTTCGCCTGCGCGATCCCCGGCACGATCGGCGGCGGCGTCTGGATGAACGCCGGCGCCTACGGCTCGGACTTCTCGTCCGTCCTCACCCGCGTGCTCGTCGCGACCGCCGACGGCACCGGCTGGCTCACGCCCGCCGAGCTCGGGCTCTCGTACCGGCACTCCGACCTGCGGCACGGCCAGGTGGTGGTCGCGGCCGAGCTCGAGCTGACGCCCCGGCCGCCCGACGAGATCAAGGCGGAGGTGCGCGAGCTGAACGCGAAGCGGAAGGCGGCGCAGCCGACGAACCGCCGCACCTTCGGCAGCGTCTTCAAGAACCCCGAGCACGAGCTGACCGCCGGGCGCATGCTCGAGGCCTGCGGGCTCAAGGGCTTCCGCATCGGCGGCGCGCAGATCTCGCCGAAGCACGCGAACTTCATCGAGAACGCCGACGGCGCCCGCACCGAGGACGCGCTGGCGCTGATGCGGGAGGCCAGGCGGCGGGCCCGCGAGCAGTACGGCGTCGACCTCCGGCACGAGGTCGAGCTGCTCGGCGACATCTCCCTGTAGGAGCGGCTCGGCACGCGGCGAAGGAGTCGCGGTGAGTCGCGCTACGACGTTGCCGCGCGCGCGGAAGGCGAAGCCGAAGGCGCATCGCCTGCCGCTGCCGTCGCGGGGCTCGATCCTGGTCGGCCTCGGCCTGCTCGCGCTCGGCGCGGGGCTGTACGGCGTCGGCCGCGAGACGTCCGCGTTCGCGGTGCGGACGGTCGAGGTCTCGGGCGGTTCGCCGGTCGTGCGCCGCCAGGTGCAGCAGGCGGTCGCGAAGCTGCACGGCACGAGCCTGCTTGCGCTCGACGGCGCGGCGCTCGTCCGCACCGTGG
>JBEQUF010000210.1:0-2549 GCA_040349295.1 Actinomycetota bacterium
CTCGAGGAGCGAGTCGCCGAGCTCGAGCGAATCGTCGCCGAGCTGCAGGAACGGCTCGGCTAGCTACTCCTCGATCGCGCCGCCGATGCGGCGGAGGTGCGCGCGGAAGGTGTACGCAGGGTCGGCTGCCCGCCGCGCGAGGTACTCGTCGAACTGCGTCTGCGCGCGCAGCGTCTCGCCGCCGGCGATCCGCGCCGCCTGCTCCCGCTCGATGCGGCCGATCTCGCGTGCCGCGGCGAGCACCTGGTCGACCCGGTCGCGCGGCACGAAGACGACGCCGTCGTCGTCCGCGACGACGACGTCCTCGCGCGTGACGATCCAGTCGCCGATCCGCACCGGCGCGCCGTCGCGGTCGTCCAGCCGCGTCGGGCCGACCGGATGCGCGCCGTAGCTCCACACGGGCAGGCCGAGCTCCACGAGCTGCTGCGTGTCGCGATGCAGGCCCCAGACGATCACGGCCGCGACGCCTGCCGCCCGCGCCTCGAGGATCGTCAGGTCGCCGACGCAGGCCTCGTCGAGCCGGCCGCCGTTGTCGACGACCAGCACGTCGCCGGGCTCCGCATCCGCGAACGCCTCGAGGAAGACGTCGACGCTCCCGTAGTGGCGTGCGGGCAGCACGCGGCCGGCGACACGCGTGCCGCCGACGACCGGCAGCACGCCCGCGGGCGCCGCCCGCAGCGGCACGTCGCAGCGGATGCACGCGTCGGCCACGGTTGCGGTCGTCACGTCGGCCACGACGAGGACGCTAGCGTTGCGCACGATGCTCACGCTGTACCAGGCCGAGTGGTGCCCGTACTCCTCGGCGGTGCGCGAGGTGCTCACCGAGCTCGGGCTTCCCTTCGTCGCCCAGCAGGTCGAGCCGTGGCCGGAGCAGCGGACCGCCCTGCGCGAGGCGACCGGGACGGACACGATCCCGACGCTCGTCACGGACGCCGGCGCCGTGCACAGCGGCACACGCGCCATCTTCGCGCACCTCGCGCAGCAGGAGGCGTGGCCGCACGCCGCCGGCCACCGCGAGCGGTTCCGCGAGCACCGCGTCGCACGTGTGACCGACGCGGTCGGCCGGCTCGTCGAGCGGTTCTAGACCGCGTCCGCGACGAAGGCGGCGATCGCCTCCGTGAACGCGCGCCGGCTGTCCTCCCACGCGTAGAACATGTGGCCGCCGCCGAAGTGGCGGACGGTGATCCGGTCGCCGAGCGTCGGGTCGAGCCGCATCAGGTTCCGCAGCCGGTCGCTCGTGAAGTACGGCGTCACGAGGTCGTAGCGGCCGTGGGTGATGAAGGCCTTCAGATGCGGGTTGAGCGACATGCCGTAGCGGAAGTCGTCGGTGGCGCCGCGCGGCGGCACGAAGAAGTGCTCGGGCGCGTCGTTCCGCCAGTCCTGGTTCACCTCGTAGCTGAGGAGCGTGTACTCGCGGTCGGTCTCGACGCCGATCTCCGCGCGCAGCAGCCGGTTGACGGCGCCGGTGTACGCAGCGCCGATGCCCGCGAGCGTCGGGTCGGGGCCTTCGAACGGCTCCCGGTCCGGGAAGGGGTCGACGGCGCCGATCGTCGCGTCGTAGAGCCCGAGCACCTTGCGCTCGTCGCGCAGCAGCTCGCGCGTGAACGGCCGGATGCCGACTCGGCCCTCGGCGCGCGTCACGTAGTCGAGCGACAGCCCGGTGAGGTCGGCGAACCGCTCGAGCACACGCGCCCGTTCCTCCGCGGGCATCGCGGCGCCGCGGGTCAGGAAGACGGCGTAGTCGCCGGTCGCGAACTCCTCGGCGGCGGCTTGCACCTCCTCGACGGGGGTCCCCTGCGCGAAGACGCGCGAGCGGCCGTGGTGCGCCGCGGCGGCCGCCATCGTCGGCACGAGGTCGACCCACGGGGCGATCGCGTAGTCGTCGGGATTGAGGCCGCCGATCTCGAGCGCCGGCGAGATGAGGATCGCGCCGCTCAGGCCGATGCCCGCGTTCTCCTGCAGCAGGCGCACCATGCGGCCGACGCGGTAGCCGCCGTAGCTCTCACCGGCGATCAGGACCGGCGAGCCCCAGCGGCCGTTCGTCGAGAGCCAGCGGCCCATGAACTCGGCGAGCGACTCGAGGTCGCGCTTGTAGCCGAAGTACTCCTTCGGGTCGGTCTTGTCGTCCTTCTTGTCGTCGTCCTTCGCACCGTCCGGCTCGATGACGCGGCTGAAGCCGGTGCCGACGGGATCGACGAACACGAGGTCGGTGAAGGCGAGCCAGGAGTCGTCGTTGTGCTCGAGCCGCGGCGGCATCGCCGGCGGCGTGCCGTCGGCGGGGAACGCGACACGCATCGGCCCGACGACGCCGACGTGCAGGTAGGCGGAGCTCGCGCCGGGACCGCCGTTGAAGACGAACGTGACCGGCCGCCCGAGATCCGTGCCGCTCGCCACGTACGAGACCGAGAAGATCTCCGCCGAGGGCTTCTCCTTCTTGCGGAGGACGGTCCACTTCGCGGTGGCCGTGTAGTCCAGCTCCCCCCAGCGCCCGGTGGTGGCGGCGCCCTGCGGCGGCTCGTAGTCCTGCTTCGGCTTCTCGTCGTCGGTCA
>JBEQUF010000216.1:0-7559 GCA_040349295.1 Actinomycetota bacterium
CGCACTCGGCCCAGCGGCCGAAGCCCTCGCTGCTCCGCACCTCGCCGAGCACGCTGCCGCCGAGCACGCGGACGCGGTCGAGCGCGTCGTCGAGGTCGGCGACCGTGAAGAAGACCTCGAAGAGCGACGCGTCGTCACCGCCGTGGAGACCGACCGACAGCGTGCCGGTCCCGGCCTGCGCCGGTGCCTCGCCGAACCGCCAGCCGAGGAGCCCCTCGTAGAAGGCGCGCGCCCTGGTCGCGTCCGGCACGCCGAGCTCGATGTACGAGGGATCGCCGCTCATCGCGGGCGACCATATACAACTGGCTCGGCATGTCCGACTGCGCGTTCGACCTCGATCACTACGCCGAGCTCCTCGACGCCGCGAGCGAGGGCGGCTACCGCTGGGCGTTCTTCGACCACGAGCCGGCGGCGGGCGACCTCTTCCTGCGCCACGACGTCGACCTCTCGCTCGAGGCGGCGCTGACGATGGCGCGGCTCGAGCAGGAGCGCGGTGCGCGGGCGACCTACTTCCTGCTCACCGAGTCGGTGTTCTACAACCTCGCGTCGCACGAAGGACGCGGCGCCGTCGAGGAGCTGCGCGCGCTCGGCCATGCCGTCGGCCTGCACGCCGTCCATCCGCGGCTTGCGCTCGACGACCGCTTCGACGCCGTCATGGCCTGGCACAACCCCGATCCCGACTACGTCTTCGAGCCGGTGGACGGCGCGATCAACGTCATGCAGACCCCGTGGTTCACGCAAGGCCTGTACCGCTCCGACTCGAACCAGCACTGGCGCGAAGGCTGCCCGCACGACGAGCTGCGCCTGCACGCGTTCGAGTGGCTGCAGCTCCTCGTGCACCCCGAGATCTGGGTCTACGACGGCGCGACGATGGGCGACACGATGCGGTCGATGCTCGACGTGCGCCGCGACGAGCTGCTCGTGCACCTCGCGAACGACAGAATCGACCTCGCATGAAGCCGACGACCATCCTGCTCAGCGCCGCCGGCGCGCCCGGCGCGGCGCGGCTGATCCGCGCGCTCAAGGAGAACGGCGAGCGCGAGACGCGGGTCGTCGGCACCGACATGAACCCCGACTCGATCGGCGCGCATCTCTGCGACGCGTTCCACGTCGTGCCCGCCGGCTCGGATCCCGCCTACCCCGACACGATCCTCGACCTCGTCGAGCGCGAGTCCGTCGACGTCGTGCTGCCGCAGTCCTCATTCGATCTCGACGCGCTGTCCGTGCGCCGCGAGGAGTTCCCGGTGCCGGTGCTCGTGTCGTCGCCCGAGACGACGAACCGGTCGAACGACAAGGCGGAGACGTACGCCTTCCTGCACAGGATCGGCGTGCCGACCGTCGACTACCGGCGCGTCGCCGGGGCACGGGAGGTGGAGGCGGCCGCGCGCGAGCTCGGCTACCCCGATCGTCCGGTCTGCTTCAAGCCGGTGTTCTCGTCCGGCTCGCGCGGCTTCCGCATCCTCGACCCGACGGTCGACCGTGCGCACCAGCTGCTGCACGAGCGGCCGGGCTCGGTCGCGATGCGGCTCGAGGAGGCAGTCGAGCTGCTGCCCGAGGAGGGCGGCACCGAGCTGCTCGTGATGGAGCTCGCGACCGGCGGCGAGCGGACGATCGACGGCATCGCCGACGGCGAGCGCGTCGTGCTCGGGCACCCGAAGACGCGCGAGGCGATGCGCGCCGGGCTCGCGATGTTCTTCGTGACGCTCGACGATCCGGCGCTCATGGAGATGGCGGACAAGATCGTCCGCGAGCTGAAGATCGAGTGGTTCTTCAACATCCAGCTCGTCGGCGACTACGTGATCGAGATCAACCCGCGCATCTCGACGATCGTCTACCAGGAGGACCTGAACATCCCCTGGCTCGGCGTGAAGCGGGCGCTCGGCGAGCTCTCGGACGAGGAATTGGCAATATATGCAGGGAGAATCCGGCCTGGCCGAACCGCGCTTCGTTACTTCGACCAGGTGGAATACGACCAGTGATGGATGACTGGGACGGTCTGCGCGAGCCGCTCGCCGCGGCGTACGAGGAGCCGGAGGACGAGGAGCGCATCAAGCGCGCCGTCGACGCGGCCGAGCTCGTCGCGTCGGCGGCCGGCGAGCCGCCGGACGAGCTGCCGGAGGCCGCCCGCGAGTGGGCGGAGACGCACGGCATCCCGCCGGACGACCTCGTCGAGCTCGCGTGCCGGTCGATGAAGGCGGTCGCGAACGCGAACGACTGGTGGCGCGAGCGGCTCCTCGACCTGCGCTACCGCCTGGGCGACATCGCCGCCCCCTAGGCTGGTCGGGTGCGCGTCACCCACTGCCCCGTCAACACCGCCGGCATCCCGTGGTCGAACGTCGAGGCGCTGCGCGCGCGCGGCGTCGACGCGCGCCTCGTCGTCTTCAACCGTTACAAGCTCCACCCGGAGGCCGACGTCGACCTGCGGCGGAGCGGCGGTTTGCTCCGGCAGCAGCTGACGCAGTGGCGTGCGTTCGCGCGCTTCGCGCCGCAGACGGACATCTTCCACTTCTACTTCGGGCTGACGCTGCTGCCGAAGTCGGTGCAGTTCCCGCTGCTGCGCGCGCTCGGGAAGCGGAGCGTCATGCATTTTCTCGGCTCGGACATCCGCGGCAAGCCGCCGGAGGCGCTCGAGTGGTCGAAGCGGGCCGGCGCGCGGGTCGTCGGGTCGTACGACGCGATCCGCTGGGTGCCGGACGCGCACGTCATCCCACCGGGGATCGACGTGCAGGCGATCGAGGCGGCGACGCCGTCGGGCCGCGAGCGGCCGGTCGTGCTGCACGCTCCCTCGAATCGCACGCGCAAGGGGACCGACTTCGTGATCGCCGCGTGCGAGGGGCTCGACTGCGAGCTCGAGATCGTCGAGGGGCTCGACCACCGCGAGGCGTTCGAGCGGTACAAGCGCGCCGACATCGTGGTCGACCAGCTGAACGCCGGCTGGTACGGAGTGTTTGCGATCGAGTGCATGGCGCTCGGCAAGCCGGTCGTCACCTTCCTGCACGACGCGGCGATGCGGCGCACGTCCGAGGCGTTCGGGATCGACGTGCCGATCGTCTCCGCGACGAAGGAGACGCTGCGCGACGTCCTGCGGCCGCTCGTCGCGTCGCCGGAGGAGCGTGTGCGCGTCGGCGCGGCGTCGCGCGCGTACGCGGAAGAGGTGCACGACATCTCGCGCATGACCGACCGCCTGCTCGATCTCTACGCTGGCCTGCAGCGATGAGGCTCGGACAGGAGCTCCGGCGGCTCGGCCGCCATTCCGCGATCTACGGCATCGGCGGCCTCGTCTCGCGGATCCTCGCCACCTTCCTGCTGCCGCTCTACACGCACTACCTGCCGCCGAATGCGTACGGCCGCGTCGAGGTGATCACCGCGGCGACGGCGGTGCTCTCGATCGTGTTGCAGCTCGGCATCTCGAGCGCGTTCTTCCGCTTCTACTTCGACGCGAAGGAGCCGGCCGACAAGCTCGTCGTCGTCCGCACGTCGTTCTGGTTCACGATGGGGATGTCGACGCTCGGGCTCGTGCTCGGCGTGATCTTCGCAGGCCCGGTCGCGCACTGGCTCGGGCTCGGCCCGCATGCGACGCTCGTGCGCGCCGGCGCGGTCGGGCTCTGGGCGCAGACGAACTACAACCAGCTGACGTCGCTGTTCCGCGTCGAGGAGCGCTCCGCGCAGTACGCCGTCGCGAGCGTCGCGAACGTGCTGATCACCGTCGCAGCGATGGTGCTCTTCGTCGCCGTCGCCCACTGGGGCTCCGTCGGCCTGATCGTCGGCAACTTCACCGGCACGCTGCTCGTCTACCTCGTGCTGCTCGGCTACCGGCGCGAGCAGCTCGGCCTGCAGTTCGACCGCGAGCTGTTCCGGCGCATGCAGCAGTTCGGCATGCCGCTCGTCCCGTCGGCGCTCGCGCTGTGGGCGATCAACTTCGTCGACCGCGAGTTCGTCATCTGGTACAAGGGCCAGTCCGAGGCCGGCATCTATGCGACCGCGGTAAAGGTCGCGGGCGTGATCACGTTCGTGATGGTCGCGTTCCGCACCGCGTGGCCGGCGTTCGCATACTCGATCGACGACGACCGCGACGCGAAGCGGACGTACTCGTTCGTGCTGACCTACCTCCTGACGTTCTCGTGCTGGGTGTCGCTCGCGCTCGGCGCGCTCGCGCCGTGGCTCGTCGAGCTGCTGACGAATCCGCGCTACCAGCGCGCGGAGAAGGGCGTCGCGCTGCTCGCCTTCGCCGGCGCGGTCTACGCGGGATACACGGTGCTCGCGATCGGCAGCGGCCGCGCGCGGAAGACGCAGTTCAACTGGGTCGTGACCGGGATCGGCGCCGCCGTGAACGTCGGCCTCAACTTCTGGCTCATCCCGGCGTACGGGATGGTCGGCGCGGCCGTCTCGACGCTCGCGGCCTACGTCGCGCTGTTCGTCGGCATGACGCTCTACGCGCAGCGCGTCTATCGCGTCGACTACCAGTGGCGGCGCGTCGTCACGTGCATCGGCGCGGCGGCCGGCCTGACCGTCGCCGCCCGCGCCGCGCACCTGCCGCTGCTGCCGTCGCTCCTGCTCGTCGCCGCGTATCCGCTTGCGCTCGCCGTGCTCGGCTTCTACCTGCCCGCCGAGCGCAAGCGGCTCCGCCGGCTCATCCCAGTGCTTTGAGCGCGTCGACGTCGGCCTGCGACGGCTGCCAGCCGCCGGCCGCGACGTTCGCACGCACCTGCTCCGGCTTCGTCGCGCCGGCGATGACGGAGCTGATCGACGGCCACAGCGCGAGCAGGCCGCCGATCGCGACGTGCAGGATCGGCACGTTGCGCTCGTCCGCATAGCGCTGCACGGCCTCCGCCCTGTCCCATTGCGCGTCGGCGATGTCGCGGCCGGCGAGCCGGCCCTCGGTCGCCTGCTCCCCGCGCGTGTACTTGCCGGTGAGGAGCCCGCTTGCGAGTGGGAAGTACGGCAGCTGGCCGATGCCGAGCTCCTCGCACTTCGGGAGGACGTCCCGCTCGACGTCCCGCTCGACGAGCGAGTAGTGGTTCTGCGCGCTGACGAAGCGCGCCCAGCCGCGGTCGACCGAGAGGCTGTTCGCCTGCTCGAGCTGCGCCGCGCTGTAGTTGGACGAGCCGATGTAGCGCACCTTGCCCTCGCGCACGAGCTCGTCGAGTGCGCCGAGCGTCTCCTCGAGCGGCGTGTTCTCGTCCGGCTCGTGCATCTGGTAGACGTCGATGTAGTCGCTGCGAAGCCGCTGCAGCGAGCCCTCGACCGCCCAGCGGATGTACTCCCGCGAGCCGCGGCGGTCGCTCGGGTTCGCGTCCATCGGCTTGCCGAACTTCGTCGCGACGAGGACGGCGTCGCGGCGGCCTTCGAGCGCCCGTCCGATGAACTCCTCGCTCGTGCCCTGCGTGTAGACGTCGGCGGTGTCGAAGAGGGTGATGCCCTGCTCGATCGCCTCGTCGACGACGGCCTTCGACGCGTCGTAGTCGATGCGCATGCCGAAGTTGTTCGTCCCGAGGCCGACGACGGTCACCTCGGGCCCTTCTGCTCCAAGCGTCCGTGTTCTCATGGGGCCGACGCTACCCGGCAGCCTGTGGACTCCGCGTCACTCCCTCTTGACGAAGTCTCGACGGGGGTGACCCCCTTTCTCGGTGCGCACGTCCTCGGCGCGGGCCGCCGCGCCGAGGACGCATGCGCGAAGTCGAGCTAGAACGCGCGGCCGCGCCCGAAGAAGCCGAGCAGGGCCAGCACGAGCACGACAACGAGGACGATCCAGAGAATGCTCATGGGAGGAGAACGGGCGGTCGGAAGATTTCGTTACGGCAGCGGCCGCGACTGCACGACGACCAGGCGCTGCGTCGGACGGGTCAGCGCGACATAGAGCTCCCGCAAACCGGCGTCTCCGCCCTCCTCGACGATCAGCGCCGGCTCAACCACGACGACGCCGTCGAACTCGAGGCCCTTGGCCTGCCGCGGCGTCAGCACCGGGACGGACAGCTCGTCGAAGGCGTCGCCGCTCGGCGCCGTCTCCGCGAGCGACCGCGGGGCGATCACCGCGACGAGCCCCTCGAGGTCCGCGACCTCCGCCATGGCCGAAGCCAGCGTGTCCTCGGCGGCCACCTTGACAAGCTTCGGGGGTAACCCCCCTTTCCGGTAGGCGAGCGGCCTGGACATGTCCGGAGCGATCGTGTCGAGGAGGGGCAGGGCGAGGTCCATGATCTCCGCGGGGACGCGGTAGGCATGGCGGAGCTCCTCGATCGTCACCTCGGCGTCCTCGGGCAGGAACGGCGACAGCTCGTCCCACGCCCGCCACACGACCGGGCCCGTCGCCTGGGCGACGTCGCCGAGCATCGTCAGCGAGCCGTCGGCGGCGCGGCGCGAGATCGTCAGCAGCTGCATCGGCGAGAGATCCTGCGCCTCGTCGACGATCACGTGTCCGTACGCACGCGGCGGCCCGTCGATCAGCGTCCGGGCCACGTCGAGCAACGGCAGGTCGTGGTCGCTCCACTGCAGGTCGGCCGCCCGACGCGGGCGGTCGCGCAACAGCAGCTTCTGCTCGGCCGGCGTCAGCACGCCCTCCGCCACCGCACGCAGCGCGGCCGGCGAGGTGAGCAGCCGTGCGACGAGCCGGTCAGCGCGCGGCACGGCGAAGACACGGTCGAGCCACTTCTGCAGGAAGCCCTTCGCCTTCAGCCCGCGCTCGAGCTCCTCGAACGAGCGCAGCCCCCGCTCGCCGAGCTTCTCGCCGTACCGCTCGTAGAAGCGGCGCAGCACCGCCATCCGGAAGCGCTCGCGCGCGAGCGCCAGCGGCACGTCGTCCTCGACGACGAGCAGCTCGGCCACCTCGCGCTCGCGCACACGGACGAACTCGCCGTCGACGTACAGCACGAGCTCCTCCGGCGCGAGCGCGACCGACTGCTCGACCGCGCGCGTCACCACCTCGGCCAGGCGCGTGTCGGCCTTGAGCCGCGCGACGTCGAGCGCCTCCTCGCGCGAGACGACCACCCCGTCGAGCAGCTCCGACACCGCGCGCTGCTCGACCGCCTCCTCACCGAGCGCCGGCAGGACGTGCGACACGTACTCCATGAACGTCGGGTTCGGGCCGACGACCAGCACCCGCCGCAGCCGCTCACGATGCGTATAGAGGAGCCACGACGCGCGGTGCAGCCCGACCGCCGTCTTGCCGGTGCCCGGCCCGCCCTGGACGACGAGCGCGCCGTCGGGGTCGGCGGTGATCAACCGGTACTGGTCCGACTGGATGGTCGCGACGATGTCGCGCATCCGGCCCTCGCGCCGCCGCTCGAGCTCCTCGAGCAGGAAGTCGGACACCGACGCGCCCTCCACCGCCGTCCCGTCGAGCGACTCGTCGGAGATGTCGACGATGCGGCGCCCCGACGTCCGGTACCGCCGCCGCTGCGTCACGCGCTGCGGATCGGCCGGCGTCGCCGTGTAGAACGGCCGCGCCGCCGGCGCCTGCCAGTTGACGACGAGCACCTCCTGCCGCTCGTCGTGCACCCAGCGGCGCCCGACGTACAACGGCCGCGCGAGCTCGTCGAGCGACAGGCGTCCGAAGCAGAGGCCGC
>JBEQUF010000222.1:0-3419 GCA_040349295.1 Actinomycetota bacterium
GCCGAATCACGTCTACCACCTCTTCGTCTGCCGCTCGCCGGAACGCGACGCGATCCGCGACGCGCTGCGCGCGGCGAACATCGGGACCGCGACGTACTACGTGACCCCGCTGCATCTCCAGCCGGCGCTGAAGTTCCTCGGCTGGAAGCCGGGGTCGCTGCCGGAGACCGAGAAGGTCGCCGGGGAGAACTTCTCCGTCCCGCTCTGGCCGGGCATCCCGCCCGAGGCGCAGGAGCGCGTCGTCGACGTCGTCCGCTCCGCGGTCGGCGCGCGCGCCGCGGTCTGAATGAACGGCTTCGCGCGTCACCGGCTGCTGCAGTTGGTGACGGACGCGGCGATCGTCGCCCTGTCGTGGTTCCTCGCCTTCGAGCTGCGGTTCGACCACGGACTGCCGGTCTACTACAACACGCTGCTGCACCGGACGATCCTGATCGTCGTCGCGTCGCTCGTCGCCGACGTCACCGTGTACCTCGTGTCGCCGGTGCACAACGTGCGCCTGCCGCGGTCGATCGCGGTCATGGATCTGCTGATCACGCTCGCGCTGATCGCGGGCGCGCGGCTGCTCGCCCGCACCGTGATGGAGCGCCCGGTCGGCGGCGTCGTCGCCCGCGGCAAGGAAGTGATCGTGGTCGGCGCCGGCGATGCCGGCCGCCTGGTCGCACAGGAGATGCAGCGGTCGCGGATGCTCTCGGCGACGCCGATCGGCTTCGTCGACGACGACCCCGCCAAGCGCAACACCCGCATCCAGGGCGTGCGGGTCCTCGGCACGACGGCAGACCTGCCGCGGATCATCCGCGAGCACACGCCCGACGAGATCCTGATCGCGATCCCGAGCGCCTCGGGCGAGGTGCGCCGGCGCGTCGTCGAGGCGGCGCAGGCGACGCAGGTGCCGGTGAAGACGCTCCCGGGCCTCTACGAGCTGATCTCCGGCGACGTCGACCTCGCCGGCCAGATCCGCCCGGTCCAGGTGGAGGACGTCCTCGGCCGCGAGCAGGTCGAGGTCGACTGGGAGCAGGTGCTGTCCTACCTCCGCGACCAGACGGTGCTCGTCACCGGCGCCGGCGGGTCGATCGGCTCCGAGCTCTGCCGCCAGATCGCGAAGCACGGCGAGGTGGCGCGGCTCCTGCTCGCCGACAACGCCGAGACGCCGCTGTTCGAGATCGAGCGCGAGCTCGTCGACGAGCGCGACTTCACACGGGCGCTGCCGATCATCATCGACGTCAAGGACCGGAAGGCGATGCGGCGGGAGGTCTTCGAGAAGTACCAGCCGACCGTCGTCTTCCATGCGGCGGCGTACAAGCACGTGCCGTTGATGAACACGCATCCGCTCGCGTCCGTGCGCAACAACGTGATCGCGACGCGCGTCGTCGCCGAGCTGGCGGCCGCGTTCGAGGTCGAGCGGTTCGTGCTCATCTCGACCGACAAGGCCGTCAACCCCAAGACGGTGATGGGGCAGTCGAAGGCGATCGGCGAGTGGATCATCGAGTCGCTCGGCCACCGGCGCGACATCGCGACGCGCTTCGTCGCCGTGCGGTTCGGCAACGTGCTGAACTCGTCGGGCTCCGTGATCCCGACGTTCCGCAAGCAGATCGAGCGCGGCGGGCCGGTCACCGTCACGAATCCGGACATGACGCGCTACTTCATGACCATCCCCGAGGCCGTGTCGCTCGTGGTGCAGGCCGGTGCGATCGGCGGCCGCGGGCAGGTGTTCGTGCTCGACATGGGCGAGCCCGTGAAGATCATGGATCTCGCGCAGAACATGATCCGCCTCTCCGGCAAGGAGCCGCGGCTTCCGGGCGAGCCGGTCACCTCGTCGCGCGAGGTGCCGATCAAGATCACCGGCACGCGGCCCGGCGAGAAGCTGCACGAGCAGCTGTGGGGCGAGGACGAGTCGGTCGGACAGTCCGACCATCCGAAGATCATGCGGCTCTCGCGGCCGGCGGTCGATCCGGAGTGGCTTGCTGCGCAGCTCGCAGAGCTCGAGCGGCTCGCGGACGAGGGCGACACGCTGGAGGTCGTCGCCAAGCTGAACGCGATCGCGCTCGACCCGCGGCGCGAGACCGTCGCCGCGCCTAGCAGTGAGGCGTCACTGCAAACGGAAGCGCAACAGCCTCCGTCCGCGTGAACCGCGACAGATAGCGGTAACGCAGGCGCACGCTGCCGAGCTGCGGCAGGCCGCACCGCAGCCGCCAGCGGACGGTGACGAGCGCGCTGTCGTGCGGGCGCAGCGCCAGGGCCGCCGGACGCACGACGTCGGCGGGCGACTGCGCGCCGAGCACCGTCACCGAGAACCGGCCGCCGTTGCGGAGCATGAACGTCACCTGCACGGTCCGTCCGCCGAACACGGGCCCGGGCTGGGAGGCGACGCTCGGCCCCGGCGTGACCGGTGCGGCGGCGGCGAGCGGTGCATATGTGCGCAGCCAGACGACCACGCCCACGACGGCCACGGCCAAGACGACGACCCCCGCCACGACATACGTCGCGACCCTCCCCATGGCTCGAATACTGACCGATGGGGCAGCTAGCGTGTGCGCCCCCGTGAGCAGCGACCGCATCTTCGAGGGTCTGAACGACGAGCAGCGCGCCGCCGTCGAGGCGACGACCGGCCCGGTCTGCATCCTCGCGGGCGCCGGCACGGGGAAGACGACGACGATCACGCGGCGGATCGCCTGGCAGGTCGCCTCGGGCGCCTTCTCGCCCGACCAGCTCGTCGCCGTGACGTTCACCGACAAGGCGGCGGGCGAGCTCCGGGGGCGGCTCGCTCGGCTCGGCGTGGAGGGGGTGCGCGCCTCGACGTTCCATTCGGCGGCGCTCGCGCTCGTCCGCCGGTTCGCGGGCGATCCTGCTGGAGGGATCGGGGGGCGGATCATGCCGACGAAGGCGCTGCTCCTCCGGCAGATCGCGAACCGGCTGCCGGCGCCGTTCAAGTTCCGGCCGGCGGCCGATCTCGCGACCGAGATCGAGTGGGCGAAGAACCGCCGGCTGACGCCGTCGACCTATGCACGCGGGCTCGACGGCCACGAGCCGCCGATTCCCGCCGACCTGATGCTGAAGGTCTTCCGCGAGTACGAGCGGCGGAAGGAGGAGAGCGGGGCGGTTGACTTCGAGGACATCCTCGAGCGGGCGGTGCGCCTCTTCGAGGGCGATCCCGCGGCCGCCGAGCTCGTCCGCTCCCGCTGGCTCGCGTTCACGGTCGACGAGTACCAGGACGTCAACCTGCTCCAGCAGTCGCTGCTCGACCAGTGGCTCGGGGCGCGCGACGAGCTCTGCGCGGTCGGCGACGACTGGCAGTCGATCTACGGCTTCACCGGCGCGTCGCCCGACTGGCTGCGCGGCCTGCCGGCCCGCTTCCCGCACGCGCGCGTGGTCCGCCTCGAGCAGAGCTACCGGTCGACACCCCAGGTCGTCGCGCTCGCGCA
>JBEQUF010000245.1:0-6401 GCA_040349295.1 Actinomycetota bacterium
CCAGAACGGGGCCGGCAAGACGATCGCCTCGGTCTACTCCGTTCGACCGAAGCCGGGCGCGCCCGTGTCGACGCCGCTCCGCTGGGAGGAGCTGACGCCGGAGGTGCGGCCGCGCGATTTCACGATGGAGATCGTCCTGCGGCGCGTCGAGGAGCACGGCGACCTGTTCGCACCGGTGCTCGAAGACGCCCGCCCGCTCGGCGAGGCGACGAAGCGGCTCGCGCGGCTCGCCGTGTAGCGGCTGCTCGCCCTGACGCGGCGAACCACGCTCGGCCGTTCGAACCAGTGTCGAGAGACAGGCATAGCCTGGGTCGGAGCATCGAGGAGATTCGTCGGACCATCCCGTATGGTTCGTTTGGCGACCGAAAACTGCTGTAACCTACCCACCGGCGGGTCGAATAGTCCTACATCCTCGATCGAGTTAGGACCATGGACCTATTGATGGTTCGCTCGGCTCGTCGCAGTATCTGACCTTCCCCCAGCGGGGGGAGCTGCGGCAACGAGACACGGGGAGGGCGGTTGACCATTGGGCGTTCCAGCCATGGGGAGCGAGCGTGACTGCTGTTCGCCGACAGACGGCCGGAAGCCGGCTTCGTGACGTCTGCGGCGAGGCCCTGACGTGAGAGCGCCGGTCAAGATCCTGGTTGCCGACGCGCTTCGGATCTTTCGCTCAGGCGTGCGGAACTTCCTCGAGCGCGGGGGCGACTTCGAGGTCGTCGAGGCCGGCACGCTCGGCGAGCTGCTCGAGCTCGCAGCCGGCACCTCACCCGACATCGTGCTCCTCGACCTGGATCTCCCGCCGCTCGGCGGCGTCGCGGCCATCCAGCGGCTCTCTCGGCATACGACCGCGCAGATCGTCGTCTGGAGCTTCGAGCCGACGCAGGAGCTCGTGCTCGACGCCGTCCGCAACGGTGCCCACGGCTTTCTGCACAAGGAGATCTCGCCGGACGGCCTCGTTCGGGCGTTGCGCGGCGTCGGTCAGGGCGAGGCGCCGCTCTCGCGCGATCTCGCGTCGCTCATGATCGATGCCCTCCACGGGCTCGACAGGCGCCAGAAGGCCCGCGACCGGCTCGCGGTGCTCTCTTCGCGCGAGCGGGAGGTGCTCGAGTTCGTTGCACAGGGGGCGCGGAACAAGCAGATCGCGACAGCGTTGACGATCAGCGAGTTCACCGCGAAGCGTCACGTCCAGAACATCCTCCAGAAGTTGGGAGTTCCGTCGCGGCGGGCGGCCGCGACGTTCTACGAGAGCGCTGTCGGAGCGATCGAGCCGGAGCCGCCCCTTGCCGTGCCGCAGACCGCATGACCGAGCCTCAGCTGCGGCTTTCGGCGCGCTCGCGCCCGCTCGTTGCTGTCGTGTGCGCCGTTCCGCTGCTCGGAGAGGCGATGCGCGCAGCAATTGACTTCGCCGACGTCAGGGTCTTCTCCGAGCGTGGCGGCGACGTCAGCGGCCTGCTCGAGTGGCTCAGACCCGACGCGATCGTCGTCGACAGCGACGCGGCGGCCCGCGTCAGCGCGGACTATGCGCTCGATCATGGCGTACCGCTCGTTCATGTCTCGCCGCGCGAGCGGGCGCTCCGGCTGCTCCGCGGAGGCTCATGGCGCGACGTCGACGGCGCCGACCTCTCCTCGGACGGCGTGCGGGCACTGCTCGCAGGCGTGCTCTTCGCGCGGGAGACGCGCGTCTGATGACCTCGCTGAGCGGCGTCGAGCTTCATGAGGACATGGTCGCGGGCGTCGACGAGCGGACGCGCGACATTCTCGAGACCCGTCGCCGCGCGCACTTCACGAAGCGCCGCGGTTGGCTCGTGCGGCGGATGCTGCTGCTCGCCGACGTCGTCGGGCTCCTGATCGCGTTCGCGGTCGCGGCATCTCTTCACCATCCGCGCGTCGGGATCGGCCCACAGAGTCGCCTCGACCTCTGTCTCTTCGTGCTCGCGCTTCCGAGCTGGGTTGTTGCCGCGAAGCTCTACGGTCTCTACGACCAGGACGAGGAGCGGACGGACCACTCCACCGCCGACGACATCGCGGGCGTCTTCCACCTCGTCACCGTCGCGACGTGGCTCTTCACGATGGCCGTCTACCTGACGCACTGGGCGCGCCCGGGCGCGATGGCGCTCGCGCTGTTCTGGGCGACGGCGCTCGTTGCGGTGACCGGCGCGCGGGTCTGCGCGCGGGCGGTCAGCAGGCGGAACATCGCGTACCTCCAGAACACGATCATCGTCGGCGCCGGCCAGGTGGGGCAGCTCGTTGCGCGGAAGTTGCTGCAGCACCCGGAGTACGGCATCAACCTCGTCGGCTTCGTCGACGCCGAGCCGACCGCGCGCCGTGAGGACTTGCAGCATCTGACGCTGCTCGGCGGGCCGGAGAAGCTCCTCGAGCTCGTGCGGCTGCTGGATGTGGAACGCGTCATCTTCGCGTTCTCGCGCGAGTCGAACGAGGACACGCTCGGCCTGATCCGCGAGCTGAAGGACTTCGACGTCCAGATCGACGTCGTGCCGCGACTGTTCGAGATCGTCGGGCCGAGTGTCGGAATCCACACGGTGGAGGGACTGCCGCTCGTCGGCCTTCCGCCGGTTCGGCTCTCGCGGTCCTCGCGGTTGATCAAGCGCTGGATCGACGTGCTCGGTGCCATCGTCGCTCTCGTCCTGACGGCGCCGTTCTTCCTCTTCGCGATGCTGCGGATCAAGCTCGACTCGCCCGGCCCGGTGTTCTTCCGGCAACGGCGACTCGGGTTCCGCGAGCGCGAGTTCACGGCGTTCAAGTTCCGGACGATGCGTGACGGGGTCGACCCGTTGGCGCATGCCCACTACGTCGAGACGATCATGGATTCGCGCTCACCGGTCCCGGCCAACGGCGTCTACAAGCTCGACCAGGATCACGAGATCACGCGCTTCGGCCGCTGGCTTCGGCGGTCGAGCCTCGACGAGCTTCCGCAACTCTTCAACGTGCTTCGCGGCGACATGTCACTCGTCGGCCCGCGGCCCTGCCTTCCCTACGAGACGAAGCATTTTGCGCCACACCACTTCGAGCGGTTCCTCGTGCCGGCCGGCATGACGGGCTTCTGGCAGGTCACCGCGCGCTCGAAGGTCACGTTCGGCGAGGCGCTCGACATGGACGTCGCGTATGTGCGCAGCTGGTCGCCGCGCCTCGATCTCTGGCTGCTCGTCCGCACGCCGATCCAGGTGCTCCGGCGCATGGGGGCTGCATGAGCGCGTGGACCGAGCCGGTTGTGCAGCTTCAGCGTGGACGCACGGTGCACGCCGCCGTGGTCGGCGTCGGCTACTGGGGTCCGAATCTCGTGCGGAACATGCACGAGCTGCCAGACGCCGCCGTCGACGCGGTGTGCGACATCGATCCGCAGGCGCTCGCGAAGCTCCGCGAGCGCTGGCCCGCACTTCGTTGCGTGACCGACTTCGACGCGCTGCTCGCCGACGATGCGATCGAGGCGATCGCAATCGCCACGCCGGTCGGCACGCATGCCGCGCTCGCCGAGGCAGCGCTGCGCGCCGGCAAGCACGTCTTCGTCGAGAAACCGCTCGCGGCGTCGTCGTCGGCGGGCGAGCGTCTGATCGAGATCGCGACCGAGCGCGATCTCGTGCTGATGCCGGGACACACGTTCCTCTACAGCCCGGCCGTCACCTACATCCGCTCGCTGATCGCGGACGGAAGTCTCGGTGACATCCAGTTCATCTCGATGAGCCGGCTGAATCTCGGGCTCCATCAGCCGGACGTCAGCGTCGTCTGGGATCTCGGGCCGCACGACATCGCGATCCTGCGCTACTGGCTCGACGAGCTGCCGGACACGGTCTCCGCGATGAGCCGCGGCTGCGTGATCGCCGACACGCCGGACATCGCGTTCGTGAACATGCGCTTCCCGAGCGGCACGATCGCGAACCTCGAGATCGGCTGGCTCGCACCGACGAAGCTCCGGCGGACGGTCGTCGTCGGCTCCCGGAAGATGGTCGTCTACGACGACACGAGCCCCGAGCCGGTGCGGGTGTACGACTCGGGCGTCATCGTCCCGCAGCCGTCGGGCTTCGGCGAGTACCAGCTGAGCTACCGCTCGGGTGAGATGACCTCGCCGGCGCTGTTGCCGGTCGAGCCTCTGTACCTCGAGCTGGCCGACTTCTTCGCGTCCATCCGCGACGGTCGCGAGCCGCGCTCGACAGCGGCTTTCGGACTTGACGTGGTGCGGGTCACAGAGGCCGTTGATCAGTCTCTGGAAGATGGGGGTTCGCCGGTTGGCATGGCGCGCACTCGTGACCGGGTTGCGGCGGACGCGCAGACGGGCGAATGAGCGCGCTCCGCTGCCGGCGCGCCGATCCGAGAGCGTCGCGCCTCGTGTTCGTCGGCCTTTCGAGCACTGAGCATCAGTCGCCTGGTTTCGCCTTCACTGCGCTCAGCCCACACGCAAATCCGCTCTAGGCTCTCGACGTGCCGGGAATCCTCTTCGTTCATGCAAGCGACGACCATGCTCGAGACGTTTTCTCGCGCGGCGGTCGCGTCTACTGGTCGCGGGCGTTCCAGGTAGTACTCGAGAAGTACGGCTATCTCGACGTTGTGGTCGCTGGGCCCGATGCTCTCGATCACGCCGACACCGCCGATCGATATGACCTCGTGCTGGTCGCGCGCCAGCCTGAGGGCTTCTGGAATACGGCGCTCCTGGAGCGGCTCACCCAAGGGCGGGCGCGGACGCTGGTCGACGGACCCGCGCCACAGGCGGTGGCGAGCGTGCTCGGCGTCAACGCGACCGACGAGCTCGGTCCGTCCGGGGTGTTCCGCGGGTTGAGCGGGCCATTCAATCGAGCTGCGTTGGATCGCTATGGGACCGTCAGCGCGACGCGCGTCGCGCCGACCACCTCGTCGAAGGAGCAACGCGTCGCACCGCATCTGCACTGGTCAAGGCTCAACGTTCCCATCAGCTCCGCGCAGGCCGCTGCGTGGCGTGTCCCGACCTGGGATCCCGTCCGGTGGGAGGTCGGCCCGGATTCGGAGGTGCTCGCCGAGTGGGATCTCGAAGACGGACGAGTGACGCCCGCACTCGTGCGGCGAGGGTCGTTGATCGGCGCGAGCTTCAGCATCTTCGAGTATCTCGTGCAGGCACACACCTCGCCGCCGTACGCGCAGGACGAGTACCTGACGTCGCCGGCACCGCATGGGCTCGAGGCGTTTCTCCTCGTTCTGTTCGATGAGCTGATCGCTGAGGCAGGCGGCACGCGAGTTCGCGTGCTTCCGTGGCCTCTGGGAATCGACTGGGCCCTGACGGTGCGGCACGACTACGACCGTCCGTTGCCGGTTGAGCGCGTGGCCGAGGCGCTCGCGCGCCACGACCGCTCACATACTGCCGCGACCTGGTACTGGCGCGCGTCCACTCTCCGGCGCTCGCGCTTCGGCCGCAATCGCTCGGCGGCTGGCGTTTCGCGATCGCAGCACGCCGATGCCCTGCGCCTCATCGGGAGCCATCGTCGTCACGAGATCGCGCTCCACACCGAACAGCTCTGGCGTGATCCGAAGGAGCGGGCGGTCGTGGAGCGCGCATCCGAGACGCGCGTCCAAGGGACGTCGGCCCACGGCGATCCGGGCTGCTTCCGGTTTCAGGGAGCGCCCAACGTTCTCTGGGCAGCCGAGCAGCAACTCTCGTACACGGAGAACCTGCAGCACTTCCACCTGCAGCCCTACCGGTTTGTGACGCTGCGCGACGACGGGCTCACCGAGCCGCTCGATCTCATCTGCCTGCCGAAGCATCAGTCCTTTGATCGCTCGATGATCCAGGGAGAGACGTATGCGGACGCGCTCGGCGACGTGTTGCCGCGCTACCGCGCTGCCGGAGGGCTCTTGCAGGTCATGAACCACCCCGACCTCCACGCCGACGCGCTGTTCGAGTTCCTCGAGCAGCTCCCTCGGTCCGGTCGGCTCGACTGGACAGCGCGGCGCCTCGCTTCCTGGTGGCGGGCGACGCACGACTCGTCCCGACTACGGGTCGGGATCGATGCGAGCGGAAGCCTGCGTGCCATGACGCGGGTCGGCGTCAGTAACGCCGTTGTCGAGTTGCGTCGGCCCGACGGCACAACCAGCCGGCGAGTCCTCGCGGTCGAGGCGCACGCCGCCTAGCTCGAGGACCATGCTGGCCTTTCAGACCTACATCCGTCGCGTGCTCTCGCACTCGGGGATCTATGCGATCGGAAGCGTCAGCGGGATCTTTACGGGCCTCCTCGGCCTCGTCATTCTGACGCGGCTCCTCTCACCAGCTGAGTACGGAAGGCTCAGTGTGTTGATCGCCTTCGCGTCGATGCTGACGCTGCTGTACTCCCTGGGGACGTACCAGGGAACCAACCGTGCAGGGTTCGGCACGTCGGACAGCGACCTCATCTTTCGTGGCGTGCCGCCGGAGGAAGCGCGTC
>JBEQUF010000255.1:0-5303 GCA_040349295.1 Actinomycetota bacterium
GACGCGCTGAGCGGGATGCCGCCGCCGAGCGCCTTGCCGACGCAGAGGACGTCGGCGACCTCGCTCCCCGGCCAGAGCTCGCCGATCCGCCCCAGCCCGGCGTAGATCGCGTCGATGACGAGGAGCGCGCCGGCCTCGTCGGCGCGCCGCCGCAGCTGCTCGAGGAACCCGGGCGGCGGCACGCGCGAGCCGGCGCGGCCCTGCACGGGCTCGACGACCACGGCGGCGACGCCGTCCGGCAGCGGCCCGGGATCCTCGCCGAAGGGGAAGCGGTGCACGGGTCCGGGGAGCCACGCACGCCACGGCTCCTTGAACTGCGGGAAGTCGGTGGCCGCGAGCGCCAGCAGGCCGGTGCCGTGGTAGGCGCCGTCGAAGGCGACGATGCCCGCGCGGCCGGTGGCGAGCGACGCCGTGCGGAGCGCGATCTCGACCGCGTCCTCGCCGGTGACGCCGAGCTTCGCCGGCCACGGCAGCGCGGCGCGGAACCGCTGCGTCACCTCGGCGTCGGCGAGGTCGCCGAGCGCGTGCACGACCTCCTGCGCCCGCCACGCCTCGAGGATCCGCGGGTTGCGATGGCCGAGCGCGGCGACGCCGAAGCCCGCCGTCAGGTCGAGCAGCTCGCGGCCGTCCGACAGCGTGACGCGCGCGCCTTCCGCTCTCGTCCAGATCATCGGCCCAGCAGACGGGAGATGGTGGAGCGCGCGATCGTGCCGGCCATCGCCGGATTCTCCTGCAGCCGGCGGAGCGAGTACTGGTACCACTGCTCGCCGAACGGCACGTAGATCCGCACGCGGTGGCCGGCCCGCACGAGCTCGCTCGCCCGCTCTTCGCGCACGCCGAGCAGCATCTGGAGCTCGTAGCTCGGCGGCAGCTGCGCGAGCGCCTGCTCGAGCAGCCATTCGTCGTGCGTCGCGATCGCGACGTGCGCACCGTCGACCGCGGCGAGCGCGCGCAGCGCCTTCACGTAGTTGGCGCGGATCGCCTCGTAGTCGGTGTAGGCGATCGACGGCGGCTCCAGGTAGATCCCCTTGCAGAGGCGGATGTTCGGCTGCAGGTCGGCGAGCGCGCCGATGTCGTCGAGCGTCCGGCGCAGGCGGGCCTGCAGCACGACGCCGACGTTGTCGTGGCCCGCCTCGCGCAGCTCGCGGTAGAGCCGGAGCGTCTCGTCGGTCGTCGACGAGTCCTCCATGTCGATGCGAACGAACTTGCCCTGCGCGACGATCGACTCGACGTTCTCCTTGCAGAGGTCGTACGAGAGGTCGAGGCCGAGCGCCGTCGGCTTGATGCTGACGTTCGCGCCGAGCCCATCGTCTTCGATCGCCTCGAACACGTCGGTGTAGGCGCGCGCGATCGCCCTGGCGGCGTCCTCGCTGCGGATCTCCTCGCCGAGGACGTCGATCGTCGCCAGCTTTCCTTCGGCGTTCAGCCGCTCGACGACGGCGATCGCGTCCGTCAGGTGCGAGCCCGCGATGTACCGCTGCGAGAAGCGCTGCACGACGGGCTTCGGCACCGCCGGGAGCACACGCGCGATCGCCTGGTCGAACAGCGTCACGCGTCGCGCATGAGCCCTTGGCGCGCGGCGCTGACGAGCGCCACCGCCTCGGGGAAGAGCACGCGCATGGCGTCGCGCACCGCGAGCGCCTGCTCGTCGACCGAGCCCTGCGGGGAGATCTGGCCGAGCGCGGCAGAGGTGAGCTCGATCGCGCTGTCCAGCGTCTCCTGCGCGAAGTGCTTCGACTGCACCTCCATCTGCTGCTCGCCCGCGCGCTCCATCGCCTCCTGCATCGCGCGCAGGAACTCCTCCGGGTCACCGCCGCCGAAGAGGTTGAAACCGCCGCCTTCCATGCACTCAGCCTAGCCGAGCGACTTGTAGGTGCGGTCGACGTCGTCGGCCAGCTCGTCGACCGCCGACCGCGCCTGCTGCATCAGCGTCGCGAACGGCGAGGCGGAGCTGGTGCCGAGCGCCTGCTCGAGCATGCGCACGAGCGCACCGACACGGTCGACGAACTCGAGCGTCGCGACGCGCGGCTCCTCCTCGAGCACGGCCGCGACCGCGTCGGCCGCCGCCACGGCGTCGTCGATCCCCTCGGGATGCTCGATCTCCCGCAGCCGCCGCAGCGTCACGCGCAGCTCGTCGAGCTCGTCGCCGCCGGCGTTGTCGGCGGTGATCTCCGCGAGCGCGGCGAGCTCCGCCGCCTCGCGCACGAGCCGCCGGTCGGCGAGCGGCGTCCCGTCCTCCCCGAACGCGAGCCAGGCGTGTGCCTCGCCCGCCTCGTACGCGCAGAGATAGACGCGGACGCCCGCACGCGGCTCCGCGGCGAGCACGGCGGCGCCGCGCTCGCCCGGCGCCGCGTACGCCTCTGCGATCGAGCCGATGCGGTCGAGATCGTCGGCGAGCATCACGGGCCAGCGTAGACTCGCTCGCGTGTCTGCGAGAACTGCGCACGCCCGCCGGCTCTTCGCACCGCTCGGGCCGCGCTACGACCGCTTCGCGTCGCTCCTCTCCTTCGCACAGGATCCGGCGTGGCGGCGCTTCCTCGTCTCGCGCGTCCCGACCTCCGCGCTCAGCGTTCTCGACGTCGCGACCGGCACGGCGGCGGTCGCGATCGAGCTCGCAGAGCGGGCGCCGGCCCGGCACGTCGTCGGCATCGACCAGAGCCCGGAGATGCTCGCCGCCGGCCGCGCCCGCGTCGAGCGCGCCGGTCTCTCGGCGAGGATCGAGCTGCGCGAGGGCCGCGCCGAGGAGCTGCCGTTCGAGGACGCGTCGTTCGACGCGCTCACCTTCACCTACCTCCTCCGCTACGTCGACGATCCGGCCGCGCAGCTTCGTGAGCTCGTCCGCGTCGTCCGTCCCGGCGGCGTCGTCGCGATGCAGGAGTTCGGGTTGCCGCGCGGCGTCTGGCGGCCGCTCTGGGAGCTCTACGTCCGCGGCATCCTGCCGGCGGCCGGGCTCGCGGTCGGCGGCCGCGGCTGGTGGGAGGTCGGGCGCTTCCTCGGCCCGTCGATCCGCGGCTTCCACGAGACCGTGCCCCTGCTCCAGCTCTGGCGCGACGCCGGCATCGCCGACGTGCAGGAGCGACGCCTCAGCGTCGGCGGCGGCATCGTCGTCTGGGGCACGCGTGGCTGAGGTCCGGCCGGCGTTCTACGCGCTCCGCTCCGGCGGCTGGCGCGACTACGTGACGCTGCTCCACCCGCCCTACACGCTCTGGCATCTCTCCTACGTCGCGATCGGCGCCGCGCTCGCGCCGCACCTGGACTGGGCGCTCCTCGGCTGGACGACGCTCGCCTTCGCGCTCGCGATGGGCGTCGGCGCGCACGCGCTCGACGAGCTGCACGGCCGCCCGTTGCGGACGCGCATCCCGACGGCGCTCCTCGTCGGCCTCGCGACCGTGTCGATCGCCGCCGCGTGCGCGATCGGGATCGCGGTCGCCGCCCACCGCACCTGGTGGCTCCTCCTCTTCGTCGGCGCCGGCGCCTTCGTCGCCGTCGCCTACAACCTCGAGCTCGCGGGCGGCCGCTTCCACACCGCGTTCTGGCTGTGTCTGTCGTGGGGAGCATTTCCCCTGCTCACGGCGTATTTCGCGCAGCGGCACCGGCTCGGCTGGGACGCGGTCCTCGGGGCCGTCTTCGCGTTCGTGCTGACGCTCGTCCAGCGGACGCTCTCGACGCCCGTCCGCCACGCCCGCCGCTCGGCCGGCGATCCGGCCGCGACGAAGCCGCTCGAGGCCGCGCTGCAGCTGCTCTCGGTCGCCGTGCCGTTCCTCGCAGGAGCCCTGCTGGTGGCGCGCGCCGCCTGAGGTCGTACGATGGGTGCCGTGTCGACGAGCACGATCTTCGACATCGCTTTCGCCGCCGCAGCCGGGGTCGCCGCAATCGGGTTGGGGCTCGCCGCGCTGCGCAAGACGTCGTGGCGCGTCCTCACCGCGCTGACGGTCGTGCTCGGCGGCGGCGCAGCCGCCGACTGGGCGTTCTTCGCGCTCCGCCACCATCGTGACGACGCCGTATCCGCCGGCGGCCTGACCGCCTGCGCGCTCGTCGCGGCCGCGTCGGTCGCGCTCCGGCGCGCGCACACGGCGACGGCGGCGTACGACGCCCACCTCCTCGAGGCGCAGGTGCGCCTGCGCGAGCAGGTCGACGCCGAGGCGGCGACGCGCGGCGCCGAGCTCGAGCGCGCGCTCGCACGAGCCCGCGCCGACTCCGTCTCGCTGCTGCAGGAGGAGGAGCGCAAGCTCGCCGAGGAGCACCGCCGCGTGTTCCTCGAGCGGCAGCGCAAGATCGCCGACGAGCTGACGGCGTCGCTGACGACGACGCAGGCGCAGGTGGAGCAGCGCGTCGCCGGCTGGGCGCAGGATCTCGAGCGCGCCGCCGAGACGACGAAGGCGCACATCGCCGAGCTGCACACACGGCAGAAGCAGCTCCTCTCCGACGTCGAGCTGCGGCTCGCGGCCGACGCGGAGCGCCTGTCGGCCGAGAGCGAGGAGCAGCGCGCGGCGCTCGGCCGCCTGCGCAGCGAGGTCGAGAAGGCGCTCGAGGCGGCGCTCGCGCAAGCGCACGCGGAGGTCGAGGCGCACGCCGTCGAGCGGCGCCGAGCGCTGCACGAGCTCGACGAGCGGCTGCGGAGGCGCGAGCGCGAATTGATGGAGCGCGTCGAACGCGAGGAGGTCGATGCCGCCGCACGCGTGCGCGCCGACTTCGACGACGTCGTGCGCCGCCAGGTCGAGCAGATGGAACGGATCGTCGAGCGTTCCACGGCGACGTACTCCGACGAAGCGACGGCGCAGTTCGCGACGCTCGTGAAGGCCTCGCGCGAGGACGCGGCGCGGCGGCTGTCGCGCGAGCTCGACCGCGCGGTCGAGGTGTTCGGGCGCGAGGCCGAAGCGGTGCTGGCCGAGCGACTCGCGCACGTCGGCGACGCGGGTGCGCAGCGGCTCGAGCGCCGGCTCACCGACGCGACGAAGATCCTCGAGCGGCAGCGCGACGAATGGCTCGCCGCACTCGACGCGCGCATCAACGAGCTCGAGGCCGACGTCCGCCGCCGGCTCGACGAGCTGGGCGCCGACGCCGAGGCCGAACGGGCCGTCCTGGAGGCTCGCCTGCAGGAGCTGCTGCGCCGCGTCGACTCGGCGGCACTCCAACAGTCCTAACACCTTCCCGCCAACAAACAGAGGCAGGGTTCGTCGTAGGGAGCACGAACCTGGGAGGCCATGAGCGAAGTGACCGAGATCGCCGAAGTCCAGACCGAACGCTCGAAGGTCGAGAGCTGGCGGCTGCACGTGCTCATCGAAGCCGGCTATCCGCTGAGC
>JBEQUF010000051.1:0-13628 GCA_040349295.1 Actinomycetota bacterium
ATCACCTGCGCTTCCTGCCGGGGCGACTGCTCGCGATCGTCGCGAACGCCGGCGGCACGCTCGCCGTCGTCGTCGTCGCGCTCGCGTCGCTCCGCCGCCGGCCGCTCGGCAACGCCCTGATCCTGCTCGGCGTCGCCGCTGCCGCGATCGGTTCCGGGCTCGCCGGGCTCGGCGCCGGCGGTGCCGCGGTCGGCATCGCCGTCGCGGCCGCGCTCTTCTATGCCGGCTTCACGGTGCCGACGCCACGGCCGTGACGTTCGCCTGCAGCTGCGCGACCTCGCCGTCCTTGCCGACCGCGCGGACGACGAGGACGTGCGGGCCCGGCGCGTCCTGCGTCGTGTCCCAGTCCCACGCGTAGGGCGCGGCCGCGGCGGTGCCGCGGACGACGCCGTCGACCGAGAACTCGACGTGGTCGATCGCGCCGGTCGTCGTCACGAGCCAGTGCTGCGTGCCGGCGACCGTCTGCCCGTCGACGATCGACGACGCGGCGATCCGCGGTGTCACGGCCGCGTTGTCGACGAGCACCTGCACCGCCGAGCGGACGACCCGGCCGTCGGCGGCGCGGCCGACGAGCGCGACCGTGTGCATGCCGTCGGCGCTGCGGCGCGTGTCCCACGTGAAGACGTACGGCGCCTTCGCGTCGTGCTGGATCACCTTCCCGTCGAGGAGCAGGCGCACGCTCGACGGCTTGCCCGTGAAGATCGCGCGCACGGGCACGACGCCGCTCACCTGCTGCTTCGGCTTGAACGCGACCTGCTGCATCGTGAACGGCGCGTTCCGGACGCGGATCGTGAACCGCCTCCGCGTCCACGACCTCGTCCCGTACGCGCGCAGCTCGAGCACGTGCCTGCCGTTCCGTAGCGTCGTCGTGTTGAGCGGCGCGCCCTGGGCGAATCCGAACGGCGCGACGTGGTCGGTCCAACGCACCTTGCCGTCGACGAGGAACGCGACGCGCTTCACCGGGCCGCTCACGTCGACCCGCCAGGGCACCTTCCCTGCGACCGTCTGGCCGCCGTACAGCGTGCTCGACGAGATGTTCAGCCCGACGTGGTGCGCGCGCCACCACTTCTGCGGGTACGCGAACCGCTGCACGAGCCGCATGAAGTAGCCCCACCGCCAGTGCGGCCCCGGATCGGTGTGCCGGTCGATGCCGCCGCCCTGCAGCGGGTCGTTCGGGTCGGGCACCTGCGAGTGGCCGATGATGTGCTGGCGGTCGATCGGCATCAGCGCACGCCGGGCGACGACGGCCGCGAGCTTCGCGTCCGCGATGTACTCCGCCTTCGTGAACCCGGCCGCGGCGTCCGTGTAGCCGACGTTCTCGATCCCGATCGAGTGCAGGTTCACGGCCCAGTTGCCCGCGTGCCACGCGATGTCGTGCAGCGGCACGAGCTCCTGCACGTGCCCGTTGCGATCGACGACGAAGTTCGCCGACGCATGCGCCTTCGGGTCGCGAAGCCACGCGAGCGTGCCCGCGAACGGCCCTTCGGTCACGTGGATGACGATGAAGTGGATCTGCGTGTACGGCCGGTGCGCGATCGTGAAGTTCTCGGACGAGGCGAGATCGCCCGGATTCGGCGCGGCGGCGGCGACCGGCGCGCAGACGAGCACGGTGAGCAAAACGAGAAGGAGACGACGCATCGCAGCAAGCCCTCGGAAACTGCGGCGTTTTGTAGCGCAGATACATCGCAGTCGCATGCAAGAGCGAGTCCTTACAAACTCCTGATGTGCTTCCTGCGTCTAACCTCCCCGTAACGCACGCATAGCCGCACCGGACGGTGTTCGCGCCCAGCGCCTCTCCCGCCCGTCCGGTCCACGACTAAGCCAAGCGAAACCACTGGGGGGTGGATTTCAACTTGCGGCGACTGACCCTGGCCCTTGCGGGCCTGTGCGTCTGCCTTTGCGCAGGCGCCATCAACTCACATGCAGCAACTCGCGCCACGAGCGGCCAGGAGGCTGCCCTGACCTGGCTCTCGGGCCAGATCCGCGGCTACGAGCAGGCGACCTGGCACTGGCAACGGGTGATGGGCATCCGCACGAGCCGGACGACCGGCCAATCGGTGCGGCAGCTCGGGGTGCCGGGCGCGAAGGCGGCGCTCCACCGCTGGCGGCGGCTGGCGGCGAGGGCCCGCCGGCTCGCCCAGCACCCGCCCCACTACTCCGACTTCATGTGCATCCACCGCTTCGAGGGCAGCTGGACGGATAGCGGCAGCCCGTACTGGGGCGGACTGCAGATGAACCTCTCGTTCCAGGCGACGTACGGCGCCTGGCTCTACCGGACGAAGGGGACCGCCGACCACTGGACGCCGCTCGAGCAGATCTGGGTGGCGGAAAAAGCGCTCAAGAGCAGGGGGTTTTATCCCTGGCCGCTGACGGCCAGGGACTGTGGCCTCATCTAGACAGCACTTCTGCGTCATCGTGACTTGACATTGACATCACTTTGATGTCATACTGCAGTCGTGCAGATCGACGGCTACATCCAGGCACTCCGAGACGACCTCGGCCGCATCGCCGCCGTCGGCGACGACCACACCCGGCATGCGGCCGAGCTCCTCTCGATGGCGCTCGAGTCCTCCCTCTCCCGCCGCCTCCTGGAGGCACTCGGCGAGGCGGCGCTCGAGCTCTCGGCGCAGCTCGACGACGGCCGGGTCGAGGTCCGCTACGCGGGCTCCGACCCCGAGTTCGTCTTCGTCCACGAGGAGTCGGAGGAACCCGCTCCGGCCGCCTCGGCGGACGAGGCCCTCAGCGCCCGCATCACCCTCCGGCTCCCCGAAGCGCTCAAGCAGCGCGTCGAGGACGCCGCCTCCCGCGAAGGCGTGTCCGTGAACACGTGGATCGTCCAGGCGCTCGTGCGGAACGCAACGGGCGCCGCTCGCCGCACATCCTCGTCAAGCCGCCGCCTCTCCGGCTACGGCCGCAGCTGAAAGGAGCCCGTCGCGATGTTCATCCCGCTTCCCTCCACGAAGCAGACCTGGGTCTACGACGACCCGTCCGGTGTCGGCGAGCCCGCCCCGTATCGCCGGGCCTGGCAGTCGCGCATCCCGTCGCGCCGGCCGCGCGTGACGATCGTCCGCACCGCCGACAAGCACGTGCGCTTCGCGCACCGGGAGGCATGACGATGGAGCAGCGGTTCCACACGCCCCAGCCCGTCGAGCTCGACGTGAGGATCCCGGCCGGCGACATCGTCATCGAGACGATCGCCGGCGAAGAGTCGACGGTGATCGTCGAGGGCAACGAGAAGCTGATGGAGCAGACGCACGTCGAGCTGCAGGGCAACCGCCTCGTCGTCGAGTTCCGCGGCAACAAGCCGTTCGGGATCACGATCGAGATCGGCGGCTGGCGCATCGGCAACGAGCGGCTGCGCGTGCACGCCCGTGTCCCCCACGCGAGCCGTGCGTCCGTGCAGACCGCGTCGGCCGACGGCCACGTCTCCGGGCGCGTCAGCGACATCGAGGTGCGGACCGTCTCGGGCGACTTCGCCGTCGTCGCCGAGGTCGAGCGCGACGCGACCGTGAAGACGATCAGCGGCGACGTGCGCTTCCAGAACGTCGTCCACGGCGACCTGCAGGTGCAGACCACCTCCGGCGACCTGTGGGCGGCCCGTGTCGACGGCTCGCTGAGCGTCAAGTCGGTGAGCGGCGACGTGCGCGTCGACGCGCTGCGCGAGGGCAAGGCGACCGTGCAGAGCGTCTCGGGCGACATCACCCTCGGCGTCGAGCGCGGCACGACCGTCGACGTCGACGCGAACTCCGTCTCGGGCGACCTCGCCTCCGAGTTCGAGATCGGCGACGAGATCGGCCACGACGAGACCGGCCCGACGCTCGTCGTCCGCGGCAAGACCGTCTCCGGCGACTTCCGCCTCACCCGCGCATGAAGACGCTGCTGCAGCGCAACGACGTCCGGCTCCTGCTCGCAGGACAGTCGCTCTCGATGTTCGGGGACTGGATGATGTACATCGTCCTCGGCATCTGGGCGAAGGTCCTCACGGGATCGAACGGCGCTGCAGGCTTCGTCTTCTTCGCACTGACCGCGGCGAGCATGCTCTCGCCGCTCGGCGGCCTCGTCGTCGACCGCCTGCCGAAGCGGCCGCTGATGATCGGCACGCACCTCGCGCTCGCCGGCGTCATGTGCCTCCTGCTTCTCGTGCACGGCAAGGGCGACATGTGGATCGTCTACCTCGTCACCGTCCTCTACGGGCTCGGCGGCGACTTCTTCGCCGCGGCCCGCAGCTCGATGCTGAAGGCGATGCTGCCCGACGAGCTGCTCGCGGAGGCGAACGGCGCGCTGCAGTCCGTGCGCGAGGGGCTGCGGCTCGTCGCGCCGCTCGCGGGCGCCGCCATCTTCGCCGTCTCGGGCGGTCACGCCGTGGCGCTCGTCGACGCCGGCACGTTCCTCGCGTCGGCTGCATTCCTCGTCGCGCTCCGCTTCGCCGAGCCGCCGACGGCCGTGAAGGAGCAGCACTTCCTGCGCGAGGCGACCGCGGGCATCGGCCACATCTGGCGCGACCCGACGCTGCGCGCGCTGACGATCGGCCTCGCGGGTGCGCTGCTCGTGATCGGCTTCTCGGAGACGCTGATCTTTGCGATCACCGCCGCGCTCGGGAAGCCGGCGACGTTCATCGCGGTCTTCGGCACGGCGCAGGGCGTCGGCTCGATCCTCGGCGGCGTCACCTCGCCCTGGGTGATGCGCCGGCTCGGCGACGTCAAGCTGGCCGGGATCGGCATCGCGCTCTTCGCCCTCGGCGACGCGCTCTGGCTGATCCGGTCGCTGCCCGTCATGTTCCCGGCGATGACCGTGGCCGGGCTCGGGATCGTCTGGGCGATCGTCTCGCTCTCGACCGCCTACCAGCGTCGCAGCCCGCAGCACCTGCAGGGCCGCGTCAGCGCCGCCGCCAACCTGCTCTTCAGCGTCCCGCAGACGATCTCGATCGCGCTCGGGGCCGTGCTGATCTCGGTCGTCGACTACCGCGTCGAGATCGTCGCCATGGGCGTCGGGACGCTCGTCTGCGGCGTCTACCTGCTGACGCGGCGGATCGAGGATCCGGCCGTCGAGCTCTCGCTGGCTGCCTAGGCCCGTAGCCTGGCACCATGGACGGCGTGACGCCCCTGCGGCAGAACCGCGACTTCGTGCTGCTGCAGGCCGGTCAGATGCTGTCGACGATCGGGACGTCGTCGACGCAGATCGCGTATCCGCTGCTCGTGCTCGCGACGACGCACTCGCCGGCGAAGGCGGGGCTCGTCGGCTTCGCCGCGTTCATCCCCTACGTCGCGTTCGGCCTCCTGGCGGGCGTCGCGGCCGACCGCTGGAACCGCAAGCGCGTGATGATCTGCATGGATCTCGTTCGCGTGCTCTGCATGACGAGCATCGTCGTCGCCTACGAGCTCCACGACCTGACATTCCCGCAGATCGCGATCGTCGCGCTCGTCGAGGGCAGCGCATTCGTCTTCTTCAACATCGCCGAGGTCGGCGCGCTGCGCTCGGTCGTGCCCGCGAAGCAGCTGCCCGACGCGGCGGCGGCGGAGCAGGCGCGCATGTCGGTGGTCACGCTCGCCGGCCCGCCGCTCGGCGGTGCGCTCTTCGGGCTCGGGCGCGCGCTGCCGTTCCTCGCCGACGCGATCTCGTACGTCTTCTCCATCGGCTCGCTGCTCTGGATGCGCACGCCGTTCCAGCAGGAGCGCGAGCGCGACACGACGCCGGTCCGCACCCAGATCCGCGAGGGGATCGCCTTCCTCTGGCGGCATCCGTACCTCCGCACGAGCGCGTTCATCTTCGCCGGCGACAACTTCGTCTTCCAGGCGACGTTCCTCGTCTTCGTCGTCGTGGCGAAGCGTCACGGCTGGTCGGGTGCGCAGATCGGCGCGATGATCGCCGCGTTCGGCGTCGCGTCGCTCCTCGGCTCGCTCGTCGCGCCGCGGATGACGAAGCTCCTCGGCGTCCGCACGATCATGCTGCTCAACCAGTGGCTGAACGGGCTCTTCGTCCTCTTCGTCCTCTTCGACAGCCCGTACGTCTTCGCGCTCTCGGTGCTGCCCGTGGCGTTCGTCGGCCCGTGGCTGAACTCCGTGATCATCGGCTATCGGACCGCGGTGACGCCCGACCATCTGATCGGCCGGGTGTCGAGCGTCGCGCGCAACCTCGCCTTCCTCGGCATGCCGCTCGGGCCGCTCGCGGCCGGCCTGCTCCTCGGCGCCTTCAGCGCCCGCACGTCGGTGCTCGTCCTGGCTGCGACGTGTGTCGCGCTCGCGCTCTTCTCCACCCTGTCGCCGTCGATCCGGAAGCCGCCGAGCCTCGCCGAGCTGGACGAGCTCCCGCCGCCCGTCGTCGCGTGACGCCGCTCTGGCGGAACCGCGACTTCGTGCTCCTGCAGACGGGAGGACTGCTGTCGACGCTCGGGTCGGGGATCTCGGGTATCGCGTACCCGCTGCTCGTTCTCGCAGTCACCGGCTCGGCCGCCAAGACCGGGTGCGTCGGGGCGATCGAGTTCGTGCCGCTCGTGCTGCTCGCGCTGCCGGCGGGCGTCGCGGCCGACCGGTTCGACCGCCGTTCGCTGATGATCGGCTCGGACGCCGTCGGCGCCGCGTCGCTCGCAGGCCTCGCCGCGGCCGTGCTCTCGCACCACGTCCCGTTCTGGCTGATCCTCGTCGTGGCGTTCCTCGACACGAGCGCCGCCGTCTTCTACCGCGCGGGCAACAGCGGCGCCTTCCGCGCCGTCGTGCCGCAGGAGCAGCTCGCCGACGCGGCGAGCATCTCGATGGCCCGGATGTCGACCGTCCGTCTCACCGCACCACCGATCGGCGGCGCGCTCTTCGGGCTCGCACGCGGGATCCCGTTCCTCGTCGACGCGGTCTCGTACGCCTTCTCGACGATCGCACTGCTGCTGATGCGGACGCGCTTCCAGGAGGAGCGCGAGGCCGGCGCGCGCGTGCAGATGCGTGAGGGGCTGACGTACTTCTGGTCGATCCCCTTCCTCCGGACGACGATCGGGATGATCGCCGCGAGCAACTTCGTCGCCACCGGCGGCCCGCTCGCCGTGATCATCCTCGCGCACCGCCACGGGCTCTCGAGCGTCGCAATCGGCGGCTTCGTCGCGCTGCAGGGCGCGACGCTGCTCGCCGGCTCGACGCTGTCGCCGTTCCTGCGCAGATGGTTCCCGATGCGCGGCATCCTGCTTTCGGAGTTCTGGATGGCGCTCGTCTACGGCTCGTTCGTGCTGTTCCCGAACGTCTACGTGCTCGCAGCCGCCGTGTCGGTGCATTCGTTCACGTTCCCGAACACGGACTCCGCGATGACCGCGTACTCGTATGCGTTGATTCCGGACCGGCTGCTCGGGCGGGCGATGGCGGCGTCGAACACGCTGCGCGTCGCGGTGACGCCGCTCGGCCCGCTCGCGGCGGGGCTGTTGCTCGCGCACGCGTCGCCGCGCCTCGCGGTGATCGTGCTCGCGTCGCCCGTCGTCGTCGCGGCGGTGCTCGGGACGCTCAGCCCCGCGCTCCGCGACCTGCCTACCCTCGGAGCTTCTCCAGCAGGAGCCGGCTGACGACCTTCGGGTCGGCCTTGCCCTGCGTCTCCTTCATCACCTGGCCGACGAAGAAGCCGAGCACGCCCTCCTTGCCGCCACGGTAGGTCGCGACCTGGTCGGGGTTGGCGGCCATGATCCGATCGATCACCGGCTCGAGCTCCGAGGTGTCGCTGACGGCGGTCTGCGCGAGATACGTCGCGGCGTCGATCCGCTCGGTCGCCGCCTTCGCGAACGCGTCGTCGAGCGCCTCGCGCGTCACGTTCGCCTGCAGGATCTCGGCGAGCGCGGCTGCGTTCTCGGGTAGGAAGTCGCCGCGGTTCATCGCCACCGCGGCGGCGCTCTTCCAGTCGAGACCGTGCGCCGCGAGCAACTCGGCCTTCGCGTCGTTGCCGGTCGAGACGAGCTCCCACGCGGCCTCGACGCCGATCTGCTCGCCGATGCGCGCGATGCGCGCGCCCGGGAGCTCCGGCAGCTCCTGCTCGCGCAGCTCGGCCGGCGGCTCGACCGGCACGAGGTCGGGCTCCGGGAAGTAGCGGTAGTCGTCCGCCTCCTCCTTCGAGCGGTGCACCGTCAGCCGGTCGGTGTCGGGGTCGTAGTCGTAGGTCGACTGCTCGAGGCGCTCGCCGCGCTCGTAGGCGGCGATCTGCTCGCGCACCGCCGCTTCGATGCCGCGGCGGATGAAGGTGAAGCTGTTCATGTTCTTCAGCTCCCAGCGCGGCCGGAAGCCCTCCTCGCCGCGCTTGCGGACGGAGACGTTGACGTCGGCGCGCAGCGTTCCCTTCTCCATCTCGGCGTCACCGATGCCGAGCTCGACGATCGTCTGGCGCAGCAGCCGCAGGTACTTGTCGGCGTCGTCGGCGCTGTGCAGGTCGGGCTCGCTGACGATCTCGAGCAGCGGCGTGCCGCCGCGGTTGAAGTCGACCAGCGAGTAGTCGGCGCCGACGCTGCGCCCGGTGGCGCCGCCGGCGTGCACCGTCTTCGCCGCGTCCTCCTCGAGATGCGCGCGCGTGATGCCGACACGCGGCCCGCCCGGGACGTCGAGCACGCCCTTGCCGCAGAGCGGCGCCTCGAACTGGCTGATCTGGTAGCCCTTCGGCAGGTCGGGATAGAAGTAGTTCTTGCGCGCGAAGACGGCGTGCTCGCTGATCTCGCAGCCGAGCGCGAGCCCGAGCCGGATCGTGTGCTCGATCGCCTTCTTGTTCGGCACCGGCAGCGCGCCGGGGTGCGCGAGGCAGACCGGGCAGGTGTGCGTGTTCTCGGCGGCGCCGTACTCGAGCGCGCAGCGGCAGAACATCTTCGTCCGCGTCTTCAGGTGGGCGTGCACCTCGAGGCCGATGACGGCCTCCCACTCGCTATTCGGGGACATCGAGCCTCACCTTCGCCTCGAGGAGCGCCGCCTCGATGCTCTCGCGCACCTCGACCATGCCGAGCCGGTGCTCGAGCGGGCCCTGGGTCTGGATCAGCCAGAGCTCCTTCTCGCCCGCTTCGAGCTGCAGCTTCACGTCGCCGACGAGCACGGCGCGCGAGCCGTCGAGCACGCGCGGCTCGACGCCGAACACGCGGTGCACCATCGGCACGAACTCCGCCGCCGGATCCTCGAAGCGCATCGTCACGTTCGATAGCGGGTCGGGACGTAGTCGAAGCCGATCGCCTGCTCGAGCGCGTACCCCACCTCGAAGAGGCGGTTCTCGCTGAACTGCGGGCCGATCAGCTGCAGACCGACGGGCATGCCGTCGGCGAGGCCGGCCGGCACGTTCAGCCCGGGCAGCCCCGCCATGCACGACGGGATCGTCAACAGGTCGTTGAGGTACATCGCGATCGGGTCGGCCGTCTTCGAGCCGAGCTCGAACGCCGTCGTCGGCGAGGTCGGCGTCAGCAGGACGTCGAAGCGCTCGAAGGCGGCGGCATGCTCGCGGATCAGCATCGTCCGCACCTTCTGCGCCTGCCCGTAGTACGCGTCGTAGTAGCCCGCGCTCAGCGCGTACGTGCCGACGAGGATGCGGCGCTTCGGCTCGTCGCCGAAGCCCTCGTCGCGCGTCCGCGTGTACATCTCGAGCCGGTCCCCGCCGTGCGGCGTGCGATGGCCGAAGCGCACGCCGTCGTAGCGCGCGAGGTTCGACGACGCCTCGGCGGGCGCGATCAGGTAGTAGCAGGGCAACCCGTACTCGAGCGAGAGCGGCAGCGAGCACTCGCCGATCTCGGCCCCGAGCGCACGGGCGTGCTCGATCGCCTCGTGGATCCGGTCGCGCACGCCGGGCTGGATCGCCTCGTGCTCGGTGAACTCGGTCGGGACGCCGATGCGAACGCCCTTCAGGTCGACACGGTCGGGGATGCGCACCTGCTCCGGCAGCTCGACGGTCGTCGAGTCGTTGCGGTCGCGGCCGGCGATCACGGAGTAGAGGAAGGCGCAGTCGGTGACCGTCTTCGCCACCGGCCCGATCTGGTCGAGCGACGACGCGAAGGCCACGGCCCCGTAGCGACTCACGGTTCCGTAGGTCGGCCGAAGGCCGACATTCCCACAGAGCGCGCTCGGCTGCTTGATCGAGCCACCGGTGTCGGAGCCGAGCGCCCACGGAGCGAGGCCGGCGCTGACCGCCGCCGCCGAGCCGCCGCCGGAGCCGCCCGGCACGCGCGTCGGGTCCCACGGGTTGCGGGTCGGCCCGTACGCGGAGTTCTCCGTCGAGGAGCCCATCGCGAACTCGTCGGTGTTCGTCTTGCCGAGCACGCGCAGCCCGTGGTTCTCCTTGGCGCGCTGCACGACGGTCGCGTCGTAGACCGGGATGTACCCCTCGAGGATCTTCGAGCCGGCAGTCGTCGGGATCCCCTTCGTCCCGATCACGTCCTTCACCGCGAGCGGGAGGCCGTCGCCGCCCGGGTCGTCGCAGACGTGCAGGAAGCAGTGCAGCTCCCCGTCCCGCTCGTCGATCGCGCGCCGGTAGGCCTCCCAGAGCTCGGCGCCGGTGATCTGCTTCTCGCGCAGGAGCTTCGCCGCCTCGTAGGCGGTCAGGCGGAGGGTGTCGATCATTCCGACCCCCCAGGAGGCACCTTGAAGAAGTTCCCCTCGCGCTCGGGCGCGTTCGCGAGTGCCTCCTCGACCGTGAGGCAGGCGTGCGGCTCGTCCTCGTCCCAGACGTTGACGACGTCGAGCGGGTGCGAGGTCGGCGGGACGTCCGTCAGGTCGAGCTCGGAGACCTTGGAGACGGCGGCGAGGATGTCGTTCAGCTGGTTGCCGAGGCGCTCGAGCTCCTCCTCACGGAGCTCGAGCCGGGCGAGCTGGGCGACGTGCAGCAGGGTTTCGCGATCGATCTCGGGCATGTCCTCGAATCCGTAGCAGATACGAAAGAGGCCCCTACCGGGGCCTCTTTCACCATGGGTCCGGTGGTTCTCTAGACCGCTTGGACGTTCGCGGCTTGCGCGCCCTTCGGGCCCTGCACAACCTCGAACGACACGCGCTGGCCCTCGGTCAGCGACTTGTAGCCGTCCATCGTGATCGCCGAGAAGTGCACGAACACATCGTCGCCGCCTTCGCGCTCGATGAAGCCGTAGCCCTTCTCGTTCGAGAACCACTTAACGGTGCCCTCTGCCAACTGCTTTTCCTCCTAGACCACGACGGCTCGCCTTCGACAAGCCGCCGACCGATAGAACGCGCCGAGAATAGCTCAGTTGCGGGGAAAAACAAGTCCACGCCGCGCTCTCGCAGCCGTGACCGTGTTCTGGAGGACCATCGCGATCGTCATCGGACCGACCCCGCCGGGCACCGGCGTGATCCAGCCTGCGACGTCGGCGGCACCCGGATCGACGTCGCCGAAGAGGCCCTCCTCGGTCCGGTGGATGCCGACGTCGACGACCACGGCGCCGGCCTTGACCATGTCGGCGCCGACCAGGTGCATCTGCCCGGCCGCCGCGACGAGGACGTCGGCGTCGAGCGTATGCCGCTGCAGGTCGACCGTCCGCGAGTGGCAGATCGTCACCGTGGCGTGCGCCTGGAGCAGGAGGTGCGCGATCGGCTTGCCGACGATGTTCGACCGTCCGACGACGACCGCGCGCGCCCCGCGCAGCTCGATCTCGTGCTCGGCGAGCATCCGCATGATCCCGAGCGGCGTCCCGGGCACGAGGCGCGGCCGCCCGAGGTAGAGGCTGCCGGCGTTGAACGGGTGGAGCCCGTCGATGTCCTTGGCAGGATCGATCGCCTCGAGGATCCGGTTCTCGTCGATGTGGCCCGGCAGCGGCAGCTGGACGAGCAGGCCGTCGACCTCGTCGTCGGCGTTGATCGCCGCGATCCGGTCGAGCAGCTCCTCCTCGCTCGTCTCGGCAGGCAGCCGGATGTCGTCGGCGACCATGCCGACGGAGGTCGCCGCCTTCTGCTTGAGGCCGATGTAGACGTCCGAGGCGGGGTCGTCGCCGACGAGCACGGTGGTCACGCCGACCCGGCCGAGCTCCTCGACCGCGCCCGCCACCTCCTCGCGGACCCGGTCCGCGATCGGCTTGCCGCGCATCACCACTGCTGCCACGACCTGAGCGTACGCGAGAATGCCGCCATGGCCGGTCTCCCACGGAAGAACGACCCCGCCTCGATCCGCGCGCGGCGCGAAGCGGTCGGGCTGCCGCCCGACGCCGACCTCGCCGCATACGAGCAGGCGGCCGAGTCGGTGACCGGCGTCGCCGTCATCCCGGTCTCGGTCGCACAGCTGCGGATCTCGCTCGGGCAGTACGCGCTGAGCGACGACGGCGCCGTGGTCGAGCAGGGCCGAAGCGAGGAGGATGTGATCGTCCCGCTCGCACACACCGAAGGCGGTCTGACCGCGTCGGTGCAGCGGGGCGCGAAGGCGGCCGAGCTCTCGGGCGGCTTCCGCACACACGTCGTCGCCGACCGCATCACGCGCGCGTCGGCCTTCGTCTGCCGCGACGCGGGCGACGCGCTGGCGCTCGCGCGCTGGATCGAGGACCGCGTCGACGACGCACGCGCGTTCCTGCGCGACGCCGACATCGCCGAGCTCTCACGCTACGCGGTCCTGCGCGAGGTGAAGACGCACGTCGTCGGGCCGATGTGCCACGTCCTCTGGCGGTTCACGACCGGCGACGCGGTCGGGCCGAACATGATGACGCGCAACGCGTACGCGCTGAACATGGCGTTCGTCCTGCCCAACGCGCCGGTGCCGATCGAGCGGGCGATGCTCGAGGCGAACATGGGCGGCGACAAGAAGCCGTCGCACGAGTACTTCCAGAGCGGCCACGGCAAGACGGTGATCGCGGAGGTGACGCTGACCGACGAGGCGATCGCGCGCGTCCTGCGGACGACGCCCGAGGATCTCGAGGCGCTCTCCTGGGCCGGCACGCATGGCGCCGTCGCCTCCGGGATGCAGTCGGTCGCCTTCACGCCGGCATCCGCGGTCGCCGCGGTATTCGCCGCGACCGGCCAGGACCTCGGGATGGTCGGCACCTCGTCGATGGCGCACGGCACCGGCCGCCGCGTCGAGGGCGGCCTGCACGCGTCGATCCGCTTCCCCGGCCTCGAGGTCGGGACGGTCGGCGGCGGCACGAACCTGCCGACGCCGCACGAATGGCTGACGGTGCTCGGCTGCGTCGGCCCGGGGACGGTCTACCGGTTCGCGCAGATCGTCGCCGCGACCGCGCTCGCGCTCGAGATCAGCGCGAGCGCCGCGATGGCGACCGCCGGCTCCGAGAACTTCTTCCGCGCGCACTTCGAGCGCGGCGGAATTCGCTCGATGTAAGTTGCCTCATCGTGCAACGGCGCCTCTTTCCGACGGCACTGCTCCTGGCCGCCGTGATCGTCGGCGGCTTCTTCGTGCTGCGATCCGCCACCGGGTCGAAGGCGGACACCGTGCAGTTCCTCTGGGTGCTGAGCGGCGCGCACGGCACGCTGTCCGGTCCGGACGACGCGCACCTGACGCTGCGGCTCGCCGGGGCGCGGCCCTGGCTGACCCGGTTCGACGACCGGCCGATGCGGGACGCGGCCCGCGTCGCGAACCGCGACTTCGTGTCGAGGTGGAACCTCCGCTTCGCGCACGATCCGCCGAACGCCGTCCTCTCCTATGACGATGCGACCGGCACGCCGCGGCAGCTCGTCCTCGAGCTCCGCTTGCCGCAGTGG
>JBEQUF010000266.1:0-4447 GCA_040349295.1 Actinomycetota bacterium
GATGACGCCCGTGGCGGCGACGAACGCGTTGATCGTGAGCAGACCGAGAGACGGCGGCGTGTCGATCAGGATCCAGTCGTACTCCTCGCGCACCGGGAGCAGCGCCTTCTCGAGGGCGCGCTCGCGGCCGATCATCGAGGACAGCGCGAGCTCCGCACCGGCCAGGTCGATCGAGGAGACCGCGACGTCGATCTCGGAGGTCCGGATGATCTCCGTGATCGGCAGCTTGTGGACGAGCACGTCGAACATCGAGCGCTCGATCTCGTCCGGGTTCCAGCCCTGCGACATCGTCAGGTTGCCCTGCGGGTCGAGGTCGACCGCGAGCACCTTCAGACCGTGCTCGGACAGCGCGACGCCGAGGTTCAGCGTCGTCGTCGTCTTGGCGACGCCGCCCTTCTGATTGGCAAAGACGATGACCCGGGCCAAAGTCGGACCTTTACTCGCTTCGGTCCGAACGTTCGGACGCGGAAGTAGCCGCGTGAGCGCCATAGCCGCTCACCTTTCGAATCAACGTAGCAGAGTCCTTCTTCACTAGGGTTTCGGGCCCATGGACCGGAAGTGGCGCGCTCTCATCGTTGTCTGTGTCGCCATCTTCATGCTCCTGCTCGACATCACGGTCGTCAACGTCGCCCTCCCCGACATTCAAAGGGAGCTGCACACCTCCTTCACCGACCTGCAGTGGGTGGTCGACGCCTACGCCCTGATGCTCGCGACGGTGATGCTGAACGCGGGCACGCTCGGCGACTGGCTCGGGCGAAAGCGCGTCTTCCTCGGCGGCGTCGTCCTCTTCACCCTCGCGTCGGCGCTCTGCGGATCGGCGACCACCCCGCTCTTCCTCAACCTCGCCCGCGGCGTCCAGGGGATCGGCGGCGCGATCATGTTCTCCGTCTCGCTCGCGATCCTCACGCAGGAGTTCCACGGCAAGGAGCGCGGGACGGCCTTCGGCATCTGGGGCGCGACGATCGGCGCCGCGCTCGCGATCGGGCCGCTCGTCGGCGGCGCGCTGACCACGTGGGCCGGCTGGCGCTGGATCTTCTTCGTCAACCTGCCGATCGGCGTCGCGTGTCTCGTCGGCGGCATTCGCGAGCTGCACGAGTCGCGCGACGAGAGCCATGGCGGCCTGGACCTGCCCGGCTTCGCGACGCTCACCGGCGGTCTCTTCGCGCTCGTGCTCGGGCTGCTGCGCGGCAACGACTGGCACTGGGGCAGCGGCCGCGAGATCGGCATCTTCGTCGCCGCCGCCGCCCTGATCGGCGCCTTCGTCGTCGTCGAGTCGCGCAAGGAGCACGGGATGTTCGATCCGAGCCTCTTCCGCAAGCCCGCGTTCACCGGCGCGCAGATCGTCGCCTTCACGATCTCGTCGGGGATGTTCTCGCTCTTCCTCTACCTGACGCTCTACCTCCAGAACGTCCTCCACCTCTCGCCGATCGGCGCAGGCCTCCGCTTCCTGCCGCTGTCGGTCACCTCGTTCTTCGTCGCACCGGCCGCCGGGCGCCTGTCGGCGATCATCGCGCCGCGCATCCTCTTCGGCGTCGGGCTCGGCCTCGTCGGCCTCGCGCTGCTGCTGATGCACGGGATCACGTCGAGCTCGCACTGGACGCATCTGCTGCCCGGCTTCCTGGTCGGCGGCATCGGGATCGGCCTCGTCAACGCGCCGCTCGCGTCGGTCGCGGTCAGCGTCGTCGAGCCGCGTCGCGCCGGCATGGCGGCGGGCGCGAACAACACGTTCCGCCAGGTCGGCGTCGCGACCGGCATCGCGGCGCTCGGCGCCATCCTCCAGTCGCGCACGGGCGGGTCGAGCTCGCCGACCGCCTACATCGACGGCCTGAACACCGTGCTGCTCGTCGCAGCCTGCGTCGTCTTCGCCGGCGCGGTGCTCGGCTTCCTGCTGGTGCGGACGAAGGACCTGGTCGCTAGCGGACCGCAGCAGGCGCAAGCCGCGCACGGCGCAGACTGAACCGCAGCGCCAGCTGCCAAGCGGCGACGAGCAGGATCACCGCGGCGCCCGTGACGACGATCAGCGCCTGGGCGGCGACGGAGAACGCGACCGCGTCCGCCTTGTCGACGCCGTTCAATGCGAGGAGCGTCGCGCCGGCGCCGGCCTGCATCGCCGCGCCGGCCGGGCCGATCGGCAGCGCGGCCGAGGCGGCCGACGCGCAGACGAAGCCGAGCGCGAGGATGTACGAGCCCTTCACCGACAGCGCGTTGAGGAGCAGGAAGACGGCCGTCCCGCGCAGCGTCCACGAGACCGAGATGAGGATGAGCGCGGCGATCGACTCGCGACGGCACTGCGTGTGCTCCGACAGCCAGCGGCCGAGGCGGAACTTCATCACCCGGCGCATCCCCGAGAACTTCGGCACCATCGCGACGACCGTCGCGGCGGCGACGCCGCCGACGGCGACGAGCAGGAAGCCGGCGCGCACCGACCACGAGCTCGCATCCGCGGCCGCGATCGACGCCATCGGCGCGAGCGCCGCGTTGTCGAGCATGCCGAGGATCAAGAGCGAGAGGGCGAGCGTGCCGAGGCTCGCCTTCGTGCCCGGGAACTTCTTCACGCAGGCGATGCGAACCGCGTCGTCGAGCCGGCCCGGCAGCGCGACGCCGCCGACGCACGCAGAGGCGCCCGCGAACGCGAGCGCGCCGGCGGCCGGCCGCTCGTGCTCGTGGAAGAGCCGCTGCCAGCCCCATGCCTTGAAGGCATAGGCGATCAGGAAGAGGAGCGCCGAGACGCCGACGAGCCAGTAGTTCGCGTCGTGCAGCGGCCAGCCCTGATGCATGAAGTGGCGGGCGCTGATCGCCGAGACTCCGAGCAGCACCAGGCCGAGCGTCCCGTTGAACAGGAACTGGACCTTCTTGTTGGCGAGTAGATGCCGCACCGATGAACCCAACGCGGTAATCGGCACAAGGGGTGCGGACTCGCGTCACTGGAACGAGGGAGTGCGCCACCGTATCCGGGGTTTCTGAGGCCCGCGTGAAGCCGGTGTAAGGCCTACTCGGGCTCGCCGTCGGCGTACGAGAGCAGCTCGAGGCGGGCCATGACGCCGAGGCCGCGGAGGTAGACCTTGTTCGAACGCGGGTACCAGCACAGATCGTTGGGTTCGCGCGTGCCGTACGCGAGATACATCAGCCCGTTCGGCCCGGCGCGGAAGGAGTGCGGGACGCGGCTCGCGGGCGGCCGCGAGACGACGTGGCCGGGCCGGAGTGCGAGCGTTTCCTGCGGCTCGGACTGGACGGCGTGCTCCGGATGCGCCGGATGCCACAGCTCGAGGAAGCCGTCGCCCTCGAGCACGACGAAGAGCTCTTCGTCTGCGGAGTGGCAGTGCGGAGGCGCACCCTCCTCCCCCGCCGGGAGCGCGAACCGGTTGAGGCCGGTCAACCGGCCGAGACCGCGCGCGAGGTAGCGGGCGATGCCGCCGTACTCGCTCGGCGCATCCTCGAGCCGGCGGAGGTTCGCGGGCGCGTCGCCGGGCTCGCCGTCCGCGAAGGCGCCGTCCCGTCTGCTCTCGGGCCGGCGCCGCGTCTCGAAGACGAGCGCGTCGAGGCCGCCGTCGCCGCCGATCGCCGTGTGCAGCGGCCCGCCGGCGGCGAACACCGCCGTGTCGCCCGGACCGATCGGGCAGGTCCGCCCGTCCTGCCAGAGCGTGCCGGCGCCGCCGAGCACATGCACGATCTCCTCGTCGCCCGCGTGCGCGTACGGCTGCGCGAGCGGCTCGCCGTCGCCCAGACGGACGCGACGCAGGCCGACGCCGACGCCGTCGACGCTCGGCACATCGTCCCAGTGCACCAGGGTCACGTCGGGATCATGGCAGCCTCCGCGCGGAGCTTTTCCGCTTTGGCCCATTCCTCGACCTCGCGCACGAGCTCGCGGAGCTGCGCCATCAGCTCGTCGCGATCCGCCGTCCGCTCGATCCGGTCGAGCCGTTCGAGCACCGCACGCGCCTCGTCCATGGGATCGAGGCTACGCGGAGATGTGTGTCAGGAAGCTCGCAGCTCTTGCACTTTTGCGTGACCGGCGCGCAGCCCGAGGAGGACGCCGTCGAGCTCGCGCAGCAGCGCCCGCCGTTCGCCGCGCATCAGGACCGCGAGCACGAGGCGCCGCACGAGATCCGGCGTCGGCGTGCGGAAGCGCTCCGCGAGCGCGGCGCGCTCCTCGGCCGTCTCGCCGAGCAGCGCCGCGGCGCGCATCGCCGCCGCGTACAGGCCCTCGCCGTTCCCGAGCAGCGCGTCGAGCGCATGCCGAAGCTGCTCGCCGCGGAACGGATCCCCCTGGAACAACGACAGCTCCCATCGGTCGAGCGCGTCGCCCAGCTGCGGATCCTCGTCGGCGAGGCCGAGCAGCGGCCGGAGCTTCGCGGCCACGGTCGCCCGGAACGGATCGAGCCGCGTCGGCTCTCCGGGCGGCGCGGTCGCCGCGATCGGCAGGACGGGACGGATCCCGTACGGCCGC
>JBEQUF010000294.1:0-2961 GCA_040349295.1 Actinomycetota bacterium
GGTGAGCTATGCGCAGGTCATCGTCGTCGTCGGCGCGATCGTCCTGATGGTCCTGCTCACGTGGTTCGTCGGACGGACGCAGACCGGCAAGGCGATGCGCGCCACCTCGTTCGACCGCGAGGCGGCGGCGATGATGGGCATCGACGTCGACCGCGTCATCGTCGTGACGTTCTTCATCGGCTCGGCGCTCGCGGGCGCCGCCGGCGTCTTCAACGGCATCGCCTACCAGCAGGTCTGGCCGTACATGGGCTTCCAGGCGGGACTCTTCGCCTTCATCGCCGCCGTCGTCGGCGGGATCGGCAACCTGCCGGGCTCCGTGCTCGGCGGCCTCGTCATCGGGCTCGCGGAGTCGTTCGCGACGGGCTACATCTCGTCGACCTTCCAGGAGGCGATCGTCTTCGCGATCCTCATCGTCGTCCTGATCGTCCGGCCGAGCGGACTGCTCGGGCGCGCGGCGGTGCAGAAGGTATGACGCAGGGGGACGACACTCCGAAGGTCGGTGTCGACTCGTGGGTCGCGTCGCACGAGGGGCGCGTGCACAAGAACCGTCTCGTGGCCGAGCTCGACCGCGTGCCGCGGCCGGCGTTCTACGCCGCGTTCGCCGTCGCCGCCGCGCTCCTGCCCGCGCTCACGAGCGACGCCTACGTCGTCCGCGTCGGCTTCGACACCTTGCTGTACATGCTGCTGGCGCTGGGCCTGAACATCGTCGTCGGCTACGCAGGGCTGCTCGACCTCGGCTACGTCGCCTTCTACGGCTTCGGCGCGTACGGCTACGCGATGCTCGCGTCGCCGAAGTTCGGCCTCCACTGGGACACGCTCGCGATCATCCCCGTGGTCATGGTTGCGACGGCGCTGCTCGGCTTCCTCGTCGCGCTGCCGTCGCGCCGGCTCGTCGGCGACTACCTCGCGATCGTCACGCTCTTCGTCGGGCAGCTCTTCGTCACCGTCTACCAGAACGGGACGAACATCACGTTCTTCCACCTGACACGCGCACTCGACATCACCGGCGGCCCGAACGGCATCCCGAACGTCGACAACTGGGATCTCGGCGGGCTGAAGATCGCGTCCGTCAACGGCTACTACTACGCGGCGCTCGTCACGTTCGTGCTCGTGCTCGCGTGCGTCTACCTCGTCGACCAGTCGCGCACGGGTCGCGCGTGGAAGTCGTTGCGCGAGGATCCGCTCGCCGCCGAGATGATGGGCATGCCGGTCAACCGGCTGAAGCTGATCGCGTTCGCAGCGGGCGCGGCGATCGCCGGCCTGACGGGGACGCTCTTCGCGGCGCTCAACACCGCCGTCTTCAGCGCCGACTTCGACGTGCCGACGCTGATCATCGTCTACGCGATGCTGATCCTCGGCGGCGCCGGCAGCCTCGGCGGCGTCATCCTCGGCGCGCTCGTCGTCAACGTGTCGCTCGAGGTGCTGCGCACGCCCGGCCACGCGACGTGGATCTTCTACATCATCGTCCTCGGGACGCTGATCGCGAAGCTGCGCCCGTGGCGCGTGCTCGCGGCCGTGCTCGGCGGCACGATCGCGTTCGGCTTCGCGTTCCACGCGATCATGGACGCCGCCTGGCCGCGGTCGACGAAGGGCCCGTCGAACATCGGCGGCTGGCTCGGCCGCGCGCTCGACCACTGGAACCTCCATCCGTCGACGCCCGCGACGATCGCCAACGTCGCGTTCGTGTTCCTCGTCTTCGCCATCCTGCTGCTGACGGTCGTGCACGGCTGGTGGCGGTGGCTGGCGATGATCCCGACCCTGTACCTCGCGGCGTTCGTCTGGAACAACCGGCTCGTCGTCGAGCCGTCGATCACGCGCCTGATCCTCATCGGCGTGATCCTGATCGTGCTGATGAATGCGCGGCCGCAGGGGCTGCTCGGGACGTCGCGCGTGGAGATCGTCTGATGCTCGAGCTGCAGCAGGTCTCGAAGCGGTTCGGCGGCCTCAACGTCATCCAGGGGCTCGACATGCGTGTGGACGAGGGCGAGATCGTGTCGGTGATCGGCCCGAACGGCGCCGGGAAGACGACGCTCTTCAACCTCGTCACCGGCGTCTACCGGCCCGATGAGGGCGACATCGTGTTCGAAGGGCAGAGCATTGTCGGGCTCGAGCCGCACAAGATCACGGCGCGGGGCATCGCGCGCACCTTCCAGACGCTGCGCTTGTTCCTGAACCTGACGGTGAAGGAGAACGTCATGGCGGCGGCGTGGTCGCACACGAGGGCCGGCATCTTCCGCTCGATCCTGCGCACGCCGGGCATGCGGCAGGAGGAGAAGGAGATCGAGCGGCTCGCGGAGGAGCGGCTGTCGTTCTTCGGCCAGCGGCTGATGGGCTACCGCTGGAATCAGCCGGCGTACTCGCTCTCGTACGCGAACCGGCGGCGGCTCGAGATCGCGCGCGCGACGGCGACGAAGCCGCGGCTGCTGCTGCTCGACGAGCCGGCGGCGGGCATGAACCCGGTCGAGACGCACGAGATCACCGAGCTGATCGCGCGCCTGCGCGACGAGGGCGGCTACACGATCCTCGTCATCGAGCACGACATGCACGTGGTCGAGGGCATCTCGGACCGCGTGATCGCGCTCGACCACGGCGAGAAGATCGCCGAAGGCACGTTCGAGCAGGTGGCAACCGACCCGCGCGTCGTCGAGGCGTACCTCGGCACGAGCGCGACGGCGCGGAAATGAGCGAGCCGCTCCTGAAGCTCGACGGGATCGACACGTTCTACGGGCCGATCCACATCCTCCAGGGGCTCTCGCTGCAGGTGCAGCCGGGCGAGCTCGTCTGCCTGCTCGGCGGCAACGCCTCGGGCAAGTCGACGACGCTGAAGACGATCCTGGGGCTCGTCGAGCCGCGGAACGGCACCGTGTCGTTCGCGGGCGAGGACGTGACGCGCCGCGCGACGGCGCACCGGATCCGCCTCGGCATGGCGATCGTCCCCGAGAACCGGCGGCTCTTCGCGCC
>JBEQUF010000297.1:0-8075 GCA_040349295.1 Actinomycetota bacterium
CGGTGATCACCGCGGCGTCGTCCGGGAACGGCGGCGCGGCCGCAGCCGCCTACGCCGCCCGGGCCGGGCTCGAGTCGGTCATCCTCACGACCCCGCAGTTCCCGCTGACGATGCGCGCACAGATGCAGTCGTACGGCTCGAAGCTGCTCGCCACCTCGACGATCGCCGGTCGCTGGAAGATCGTCGTCCTCGGCGTCGAGAAGCACGACTGGTTCCCGATCCAGAACTTCTCCGTCCCGCCGATCGGTGCGAACCCGTTCGCGCTCGACGGCTGCAAGACGATGGGCTACGAGATCTGCCAGCAGCTCGGCTGGCGGCTCCCGTCGTGGGTCTTCGCGCCGATCGGGTCGGGCGACTCGATGGTCGGCACGTGGAAGGGGATGCAGGAATGGCTGCAGCTCGGTCTCGTCGAGCCGGGGTACGGAATGCCGCGCATGGGCGCCGCCGAGGTCTTCGGCTCGCTCAAGGACGCGCTCGCACGCGACCTCGACCACACGGAGGAGCAGCAGACGGGCCCGTCGGTCGCCATCTCCGTCGCCGTGTCGAACAGCGCGTACCAGTCCCTCCGCGTCCTGCGCGAGACCGACGGGATCGCCGAGGTCGCGACCGACGAGGAGATGATCGACATGCAGCTCGAGCTCGCCGCCGAGGAGGGCATCTACACCGAGGCGTCGAGCGCGCTCGCGCTCGCGGTCGCGGCGAAGGCGCTCCGGCAGGGGCGGATCCGCGACGACGAGAGCGTCGTCGTCATCCTCACGTCGAGTGGCATCAAGGACCCGGGCGTGACGGCGGAGGCGCTGCCGGACATCCCGCTGATCGAGGAGACGGAAGAGGCGCTCGCCGAGGCGCTCGCCGACGTCTATGGGTTCGAGCTCGCCTGATCTCGTCGAGGATCGCCGGCGCGCGTACGTCGACGGGCTGACGCCGTTCTTCCACGCCGTCGCGAGCGTCGAGGAGCTCGACGAGGCAGGGGTCGACGAGTACGGGACGCCGCGCGTGCTGGCGCGCGAGCTGCTCGGACGGCGCATCGTCGTCGCGCGCCTGCGCGACGGCGTCGTCGCGATGGACGCGACGTGCCCGCACCGCGGCGCCGATCTCGGCCTCGGCTGGGTGAGCGACGCCGCCGACGCGGTCGTCTGCCGCTATCACGGCTTCGAGTGGGGAGGAGACGGCGCGGTCTGCCGCATCCCGGCGCTCGAGGCCGCCGGGCACTCGCTCCCGGCCGGCTCCGGCTGGCGCGTCGAGACGTTCCCGGTCGTCGTGCGGTACGGCCTCGTCTGGGTCTGCCTCGCCGCCGAGCCGGCGCTGCCGGTCGTCGACCTGCCGCAGGCGGAGGACGACGGATTCCTCGCGCTGCCGCAGCCGACCGAGACCTGGCAGGCGACGTGCGGACGCATGGTCGAGGCCTCGCTCGACACGTATCACTTCGCGTTCGCGCACCGGACGTCGATCGGCGACCCGAGCCTGCCGGCCGCTCCGACCGCGACGGTCGTCCCGTCGGACTCGGCGTACTGCATCGAGTACGACATCGTCCAGCCCGCCGCGGAGGCGGTCACGTACGCATCCTCATCGGACGAGACTGTCGTCTCCCACTATCGGTTCGCCGTCCAGCCGTCGGTCGTGACGATGACGAAGTCGACCGGCGACGTCGCATTCGCCGCGCTGCTCGCGCTGCACCCGCGCTCGGTCGACGAGACGACGGTCTACCGGCGGATCTATCCGCATCGCGGCTGGGACGTCGACCTCGACGCGTTCCAGCAGATGCAGGCGCAGGTCTTCGCGGAGGACAGGCTCGTGGTCGAGAGCCAGCGGCCCTGGGAGCTCGCGACCGACCTCGACGAGGAGCTCCATGCACTGATGGACCGTCCGACCGTCGGCTACCGGCGCTGGCTGTCGTCGCTCGGGGTGGCGTTCTCGTAGTTGCGGAGCAGACCCTTGAGCGAGCGGCGGATGTGCGACTCGAGCAGCTTGGTCGCGTCCCGGACCTTGCCCGCCTCCACCGCGGCGAAGATCGCCTCGTGCTCGCGCGCCTCCTCCTCCCATGTGAAGGTCGCGCGCCAGCCGGCGACGCTGATCAGCGCGACCTGGTCGGCGACGTCGTCGATCATCCCGCGCAGCAGCTCGTTCGGGCACGGCGCGTACAGGAGCGAGTGGAACAGCCGGTTCGACACCGCGAGGTCGACGAGGTCGTGCGCTTGACCTGCGACGTGCGACTCCCGGAGCGTCGACGCGAGCTCGGCTTTCGTCGTGGCGTCGTGCAGCGGCATCGCCAGGCGGAGCGCCTCCGGCTCGAGCACCGCGCGCACCTCGTAGATCTGCTGCACCAGGCGAGGCTCGATCGTGCGGACCTCCATCCCGCGATAGGCGCGGAAGGTGACGAGCCCGCGGCGTGCGAGCTCCTGCAGCGCCTCGCGGACGGGCGTCTTCGAGACCTGGAGCAGCGACGCGATCTCCCGCTCGACGAGGCGGTCGCCCGGCTGGAGGCGGCCGTCGAGGATCGCCCGGGTGAGCTTGTCGCGCACGACCGCCTGGAGCGATTGCGGCTCGATGGGGTCGTTGAGTGCGAGGTCGAGATCAGTCTGCGTCGTCATGGTGTCCGGTGGGGTAGATGATATATTATGCTCCAATGTTGACCGACGGGCTTGACGGGGGGTCGGTCGGACGGTGAGGCCGCTGTGATCGGGCTGCTGGCGCGGCGGACGGCCAGCCTCGTGCTCGTGCTGATCGGTGTGTCGATTATCACGTTCACGATCTCCCACGTCATTCCGGGAAATCCTGCGGCGGCCGCCGCAGGATCGAACGCGAGCCCCGAGCAGATCGCGGCCGTGAACAAGCGGCTCGGTCTCGACAAGCCGCTGCCCGAGCAGTACGTGATCTACGTCAAGCGCCTCCTGCACGGCGACTTCGGCGAGTCGATCGTCAGCGCCGGGCCGGTCTCGGCGGACTTCACCGCGCGGCTCCCGGCAAGCTCGGAGCTCGCGCTCGCCGCGATCCTCCTCTACATCCCGCTCGGCATCGGGCTCGGCGTGCTCTCCGCCCGTGCGCCCGGTCGCTGGGCCGACGCGGGGAGCAGGGTCTTCGCCGTGCTCGGCGTCTCGGTGCCCGTCTTCTGGCTCGCACTCGTCGCGCAGCTCGTCTTCTCGGGCCATTGGCACTGGCTGCCGTCGACCGGCCGGCTCGGCGCGGGCGTCGCGCCGCCGCCCCATGTCACGGGGTTCTTCACGATCGACGCGATCCTCGCCGGGCAGTGGTCGACGCTCGGCGACGCGCTGCGGCACCTCGTCATGCCCGCCGTCGTGCTCGCGGTGACGAACCTCGCCGTCCTCGCCCGCATGACCCGGTCGAGCATGCTCGAGGTGATCGGGCAGGACTACATCCGGACCGCGCGCGCGAAGGGCGTGTCCGAGCTGCGGCTGCTGACGCGCCACGCGCTGAAGAACGCGCTGATCCCCGTCGTGACGGTGATCGCGGTGCAGATGGCCGGGCTGATCGCGTGGCAGTTCCTCGTCGAGTACGTGTACTCGTGGCCGGGCATCGGGTCGTGGGCCGTGACGGGGATCACCAACTCGGACTTCAACGTCGTGATGATGGTGGCGCTGTTCGGCGCGACGCTGTACGTCGTCCTCAACTTCCTGGCCGACGCGGCGTACATCGTCCTCGATCCGCGGATCAGGGACGCGACGGAGTGATCGTGGAGCCGGAACCGCTTCTCGAGGAGGCGCCGCTGTCGGTCGAGGCGGAGCTCGACATCATGACGATCGGCGTGCGCGCGCTTCGCGGGCGTGCGCGGCGCGCGCTCGGGGCGGCTGCGGACATCCGTCACAACGTCGGCGCGATGGTCGGCGTCGTGCTGCTCGCGTTCGTCGTGCTGCTCGCGATCGTCGGGCCGGGCATCACCGGGCACTCGTCGACGTTCCAGGATCTGAACAACAGCCTCGCTCCGCCGAGCGCCCACCACCTGCTCGGGACCGACGAGCTGGGCCGGGACATCGCGGCGCGCGTCGTCGCCGGTGCGCGCATCTCGCTCGTCGTCGCCGTGATCGTGCTCGGCCTCGCCTCGGTCGTCGGCGGCCTGCTCGGGCTGCTCGCCGGCTACTACGGCGGCATCGTCGACGGCGTCATCATGCGCGTCGCGGATCTCTTCTTCGCCTTCCCGCAGTTCCTGCTCGCGATGGCGATCGTCGCCGCCCTCGGGCACAGCCTCAACCACGCGATCCTCTCGGTCGCGATCGCCTACTGGCCGCGCTACGCGCGGCTGATGCGCGCCGGCATCCTCTCCGCGAAGACCACCGTCTACGTCCGCGCCGCCGAGGCGCTCGGCTGCACGTCGCCGCGGATCATGCTTCGCCATCTCGTCCCGAACTGCGTGTCGCCGCTGCTCATCCAGGCGACGATGGACGCCGGCATCGCGATCCTCACGACCGCCTCCCTGAGCTTCGTCGGCCTCGGCGCGACGCCGCCGACGCCGGAGTGGGGGGCGATGATCACCGAAGGGCGGGACTACATCACGACCGCGTGGTGGATCCCCTTCTTCCCGGGCCTGATGATCTCGATCGCCGTCGCCGGCTTCATGTTCCTCGGCGACGGCCTTCGCGACAGCTTCGACCCGCGCGTCCGCAACCGCATCGGCTTTTGACATCCACCGACCCGACAGAGGAGACCAGCGTGCCGGCCACCAATCGAGCGACCCCCGCGAGCCTGAAGACGGTGCTCGTCACCACCGTCACACCGTTCGACGACAGCGGGTCGATCCGGTACGACCAGCTCTCGGCGCACTGCGAGTATCTCGTCGAGAACGGCGCCGAGGCGCTCATCCCGTGCGGCAACACCGGCGAGTTCACGTCGCTCTCGCTCGACGAGGCGGAGCGCGTGACGGCGGCAACGGCAGCCGCCGTCGCCGGGCGTGCGGTCGTGATCGGCGGCGTCGGCGGCCCGACACCCGTCGCCGTCGACCTCGCGCGCGCGGCGGAGGCGGCCGGAGCGGACGCCGTGATGGTGCACCACCCGATGCACACGTACATCCACCGTCGCGGGCTGCTGCACTACTACGAGCGGATCATCGACGCCGTCGACATCGGCGTCGTGCTCTACAAGCGCGGCCCGGAGCTCACCGACGACGTGATCGCGACGCTCGTCCAGCACGAGCGGGTGATCGGGGTCAAGTACGCGGTCAACGACGTCAACGCGTTCGCCAACCTCGTCGCGTCGTCGCAGGCGGACGTCACGTGGATCTGCGGGACGGCCGAGCGCTGGGCGCCGTTCTTCTTCGTCGCGGGCGCGACGAGCTTCAGCTCGGGCCTCGCGAACTTCGCGCCGCAGAAGTCGATGGAGCTCTTCCGGCTGCTCGAGGCGCGTCGCTACGCGGAGGCGATGGAGGTTCGGAACGACATCGTCCTGTTCGAGGAGCTTCGCCAGGGCAACTTCAGCGCCAACAACGTCTCCGCGGTGAAGGCCGCGATGAGCGTGCTCGGCCTGTGCTCCGACACCGTCCGCGAGCCGCTGCTCGGGCTCGACGACGAGGGGCTCGGCCTCGTCAACGAGTGCGTCGAGGCGTGGGGCACGCGACCGTTGCTCGAGACCGCCTGAGCGTGGGATCGTCCCGGCTCAGCGGTCGCACCGCGCTCGTCACCGGCTCGACCCGCGGCATCGGCCTCGGCATCGCCGACCGGCTCGCGGCCGAGGGCTGCACCGTCGTCGTGAACGCAGAGGACGCAGCCGAGGTCGAGCGCGTGCGGGACGAGCTTGCGCGCGCGCATCCCGACGCCGCCGTCGTCGGCGCCGCGGCAGACGTCTCCGACGAGACGTCGGTCGCGCGGATGTTCGCCGAGGTCGGCGAGACGCTCGGCTCGCTCGACATCCTGGTCAACAACGCCGGGATCTGGCAGTCGACGCGGTTCGACGAGATGGAGAGCGCCGAGTGGAACAGGGTGCTCGGCGTGCACCTGCACGGCTTCCTCAACTGCAGCCGCCGCGCCGTCGATCTGATGCCGGACGGCGGCGTGATCATCAGCATCAGCTCGGTCAGCGACACGCGCGCGCACGAGCGCGCGGTGGCCTACGACGCCGCCAAGGGCGCCATCCTCGCCGGCTCGCGCGCGATGGCCGTCGATCTCGGGCCGCGCGGGATCCGCGTCAACTGCGTCAGCCCCGGTCCGATCCAGACCGAGAACTGGATCGCCGCGTCGACGCCCGAGTCGACGGCGCGCGCGACGGCCGAGCTGCCGCTGCGCCGCCTCGGGACGCCTGCCGACGTCGCGGCGGCCGTCTGCTTCCTCGCCTCCGACGACGCGGCGTTCGTGACGGGCCAGACGCTCTACGTCGACGGCGGGCTCACCGCGCAGGCGCGCCCGGCCGGAGGGCAGCCGACGTGAGCGCGCTCCTCGAGGTCGACGACCTGCGCACGCACTTCCGCACGAGACGGGGCACCGTCCATGCCGTCGACGGCGTCAGCTTCTCGCTCGAGGCCGGCCGCACGCTCGGCATCGTCGGCGAGTCCGGCTGCGGCAAGTCGGTCACCGCGCTGTCGGTCGCCGGGCTGCTGCCGCCCGCGGCGCACGTCGTCTCGGGCTCCGTCCGCTTCGACGGCGTCGAGCTGACGACGCTGTCGCGCCGCAGGCTGCAGGCGATGCGTGGACGCGACATCGGGATGATCTTCCAGGACCCGATGACGAGCCTGAACCCGACGATGACGATCGGGGAGCAGATCGCCGAGGTGCTGACCGTGCACGAAGGGCTCTCGCGACGGGCCGTGCGGCAGCGCTCGATCGAGCTGCTCGAGCACGTGCAGATCTCCCGGGCCGAGCAACGGCTCTCCGACTATCCGCACCGCTTCTCGGGCGGCATGCGACAGCGCGTGCTGATCGCGATCGCGATCGCGTGCCGTCCCAAGCTGCTGATCGCCGACGAGCCGACGACGGCGCTCGACGTGACCGTGCAGGCCGGCGTCCTCGACCTGCTCGTCGACCTGCGCGACGAGTACCGGATGGCGATGATCATGATCACGCACGACATGGGCGTGATCGCCGAGGTCGCCGACGACATCGTCGTCATGTACGGCGGCCAGATCGTCGAGGCGGCGCCCGCGGTGTCGCTCTTCGACCGGCCCGAGCATCCGTACACGGAGGCGCTGCTCGGGGCGCTGCCGCAGCTCGAGGGCGACGACGCGCGCACGAGCCGCCTGCTCGCGATCCCGGGCCAGCCGCCCGATCTCGTCGAGCCGCCGGCCGGCTGCCGGTTCGCGCCGCGTTGCCGGTACGCGTCGGCGGCGGACAGCTGCGTGACGCAGCCGCAGGAGCTACGCGACGTCGGCGGCGGGCATCTCGTCCGCAGCGCGCATCCGGCGTCGGAGCGGCGCGCGGAGGCGGTGCACGCGTGAGCGACGTGCTGCTCGAGGTCGAGGGGCTCCGCAAGGACTTCCCCGTGAAGCGCGGTGTCGTGCTCTCGCGGACCGTCGACCACACCCGCGCGGTCGACGACGTGTCGTTCTCGATCCGTGCCGGCGAGACGCTCGGCCTCGTCGGCGAGTCGGGCTCGGGCAAGTCGACGACCGGCTTCGCCGTGCTGCAGCTCGTGCGGCCGACCGCCGGCTCCGTCCGGTTCGAGGGGACGGAGCTGACGACGCTGACGAAGCGGCAGCTGCGGCCGCTCCGCCGGCGGATGCAGGTCGTCTTCCAGGATCCGTACGCGTCGCTCGACCCGCGCATGACGATCGGCGCGATCCTCGCCGAGCCGTACGAGGTGCACGACCTCGGGACGTGGCGGACGCGCCGCAGCTCCGTCCTCCGCCTGCTCGCGACGGTCGGGTTGCACCCGTCGTTCGTCGACCGCTACCCGCACGAGCTCTCGGGCGGCCAGCGGCAGCGGGTCGGCATCGGCCGCGCAATCGCGCTCGAGCCGAAGCTGATCGTCTGCGACGAGCCGGTGTCGGCGCTCGACGTCTCGGTGCAGGCGCAGATCCTCAACCTGCTGAAGGACATCCAGGACCGCACGGGCGTGGCCTATCTCTTCATCGCGCACGACCTCGCAGTCGTGCGGACGATGAGCGACACGATCCTCGTCATGGAGCAGGGCTCGAT
>JBEQUF010000300.1:0-4423 GCA_040349295.1 Actinomycetota bacterium
GAGGAACGCGCCGCGCACGACGACGACGTTGACGACGATCAGGATGGCGGCGCCGAGCAGGCCGCCGAGCAGCGAGTTGTCGTTGCCGATGATCGCGTTCTGGACGACGTTCGAGAGGAGCAGCAGGACGACGAGGTCGAACGAGTTCAGCTGCGCGAGCTCGCGCTTGCCGGCGAGGTGCAGCAGCGCGAGCAGGACGAGATAGACGGCCGCGGTGCGCACCGCCTTCTCCCAGGGAGAGATCCCGAGGTGGACCAGGTTGTGGACCACGAGGGAGAGTTCAATACGTCAGGTTCCGGACCTTCAAGTACGCGATCAGCACGCTGCCGGCCGCGACGGCCACGAGGCCGAGGATGCCGGTGACGCCGACGCGTCCGTAGGCGGCGTGGCCGCGGCCCCAGTTCGCGAACGCGAGCGTGCAGAGGATGCCGCCGATCAGGCCGCCGATGTGGCCGCCGATCGAGATGCCCGGGATCGCGACGGAGATCGCGAGGTTCACGGCGATCAGCCCGGCCGCGTTGCCGGTGAAGCGGCCGGTGTGCTGCCACTCGAGGATGAGCAGCGCGCCCATGATCCCGAAGATCGCGCCCGACGCGCCGACGGTGACGGCGAGCGGGCTGACGACGAGTGCGCCTGCGGAGCCGGCGAGGCCGGAGACGAGGTAGAGCCCGACGTACCGCACCGGCCCGAGGTACTGCTCGACCGGCGCGCCGAGCCACCAGAGGGCGAGCATGTTGGAAGCGATGTGGATGATGCTCGCGTGCAGGAACGCCGCGGTCATCAGCCGCCACCAGTCGCCGTGCTGGACGACCGGCCCGAAGAGCGCCCACTTGGAGAAGAGGCTGCCGCCCGGGTCGTTGAGGCCGTTCCCCTGCACGGCGGTGATCAGGTAGACGGCGACGTTCAGGCCGATCAGCACCTTCGTGACGACCGCGCCGCCGGCCGGCCGCGCGACGATGCGCGGCGCCCGGACGGTCCGCGCCTTGCCGGCGTGGTCGGGGCAGCGGATGCCGACCGCGGCCGGCGTCATGCACTCGGTGCAGATGGGGCGTCCGCACTCGGAGCACGAGAGACCCGTCTCGCGATCCGGGTGGCGATAGCAGGTCGGCATCCGGGCTAGCGTAACGCCCGTGCTCGTCCACGTTGCCTTCACGCCGTCGGAGCGGACGCCGGGAACCGTCGGCGTCGTCGTCGACGTGCTGCGCGCGACCTCGACGATGACGCAGGCGCTCGCCGCCGGCTACGAGCGCGTCCTCTGCTGCGCCGAGGTGGAGGAGGCGCGCGCGCTCGCCGTGCGCGAGGGGCCGGCGATGCTGGGCGGCGAGCGGCGGCTGCAGAAGATCGACGGCTTCGACCTCGGCAACTCGCCGCGCGAGATGCTCGAGGCGGGCGCGCCGACGCTCGTCCTCTCGACGACGAACGGCACGCGCCTGCTCGTCGACGCGGCGTCGCGCTTCGAGCACGTCTACATCGGCTCGCTGCTCAACCTCGACGCGGTCGCAGCCGCAGCGCGCTCGCACGGGGAGGAGGTGTCGGTGCTCTGCGCCGGCGTGCTCGGCGAGCTCGCGCTCGACGACGCGTACACGGCCGGTCGCATCGCCGAGGCGATCGGCGGCGAGCCGACCGACTCCGCAGAGGCGGCGATGCGGCTCGTCCGCAGCTTCGGCGACGCCGCCGAGGCGCTGCACGCGAGCCGGTCCGGATGGAACCTCCGCCAGCAGGGGATGGACGAGGACATCGCGTTCTGCGCGCGCGAGAACGTGCTCGCGAATGCACCGCGGCTCACCGGACTCGTGGGTCCCGCCGCGGCTGTCTCCTGAGGGGGAGGGTGCGGGGCGCCCTCCGGGAGAGGAAAGGCGCCCCGCGGAAATCGGGCTTCGCGGCTTGGCGAGCTTCCCGGACACTCCCACGGTTGCGGCGTAAGAGAGAGTCAGAGACGAAGGCCCGAGGTGTTGACAGTATCGCATCTTGTTGCCCCTTGTCGAATCACCCGCACGGGGGAAGCACGGCTAGGCTCAGGGGCGATGCGCCGCCGTCTCGCGCTCGCCGCGCTCGCAGCCCTCGCAGTCCTCGTGTTTTCGGCGGCGCCGGCCGCTGCGACCACGAAACGGCCCTGGCTCTGGCAGTGCCAGGGGATCGGGCTGCAAACCGCACAAGACCGCTGCTACGAGCGCCTCCTGCTCGAGGACATCGACCGCTCGGGCGACCCGGCGACCGAGCTGCCGAAGATCGACCGGCGGGCGAAGGCGTCCGGGACGGCGCTCTACGCGAACTGCCACATGTACATGCACGTCGTCGGGCGGGAGTGGGCGCGCGAGCACCATCTGACGCTCGACCGGCTGCAGGACGTCGTCCCGCGCTCGAACGATCCCGGCTGCTCCGCAGGCTTCGGCATGGGCCTCGTCATGGGGCTCGGGCCGCAGATCATCGAGACGGGCGGGAAGAGCGCGCTCCGCGTCTGCGACAGGCTGCCGACGCGCATGCGGCAGTTCACGTGCGTGCACAGCCTCGGACATGCGCTGATGCGCGGCTATCACGAGTCGCTCTTCCTCGCCGTCGGCGCCTGCAAGCGCCTCGGTGCGGCCGCCGCGCCGGACTGCGCGCAGGGCGCGTTCCACGACTACTGGATCGCGTTGCGCGGCGCCGACGAGTCGACCGTTCCGATGCACGCGGTCAGCTCGCCGCGGAAGCTCTGCGCGGAGCCCGACTACCGCGCGTACGCGGTCGAGTGCTGGTACCGCTACTGGGTCGAGCAGGTGCCGGGGCCGGTCGTACAGACGGCGCGCGACGTCCTTCGTCTCTGCACGGGTCTGCACGGCGACGCGCGTGTCGGCTGCATCGCGGGTGCGGAGAAGGCGTCGATCGAGTCGCCCGTGCAGCAGGCCGCGATGTGCACGCACATGGACGCGGCGGACGGGCTCGCGTGTCTCCGCGGCGTCGCGAACCAGGCGGATGCGGGGAAGCCGCGCGCCGAGCGGGCGCTCTTCGGGGTCTGCCTGCGGATGGCGCGCGGCGCGCTCGCCGGCTGCGCGTCGTGGCTCGGCCAGACGTTTGCCGTGCTCGAGAACGGGCGGTTCGCCTGCCCCGGCGGCGCGGTGCGCGCCGCCTGCGTCGCGGGGACGCACCGGTGGCGGCAGCCGCTCGTCACGTTCGCGTAGGCGTTTGAAGTCGTCTTGACAGGAGAACGTGTGTTCGTATAGAACATACGTTCTCTCCTGATGATCGCCTGTCTCTCCATTCCCGGCTTCGACCTCAAGGCCGCCATGCGCAAGCAGCCGGCCCTGGCGCTGAAGCCGGCCGCGCTCGCGCCCGAACCGGGCGGCGAGCCGGTGGTGGGGCCGGTGAACGCGACCGCCGAGCTGGCAGGCGTCCAGCCCGGGATGCGGCTCGGCGAGGCGCTTGCCACCTGCCCGGGGCTGGTGCTCGTCGAGCCGGATCCTGCGGCGGCCGAGCTCGCGTGGGAGGAGATCGTCCGGTCGCTCGAGGACGCGGGCTTCTCGGTCGAGCCGGCCGCGGGCGGCGTCGCGTACTTCGAGACGCGCGGCGTCGAACGGCTCTACGGCGGGCTCGAGCAGGCGCTCCAGCGCGCGCTCGCCGCCACCGGTGGTGCCTGGGACGCGCGCATCGGCGCCGCCGGCCGCCGCTTCGCCGCGCTCGCAGCCGCTTCGGTGGCGCGGCCGGGACAAGTGCTCGTCGTGCGGGACGAGGAGGTCGGGAGCTTCCTCGCGCCGCTGCCGCTGACGCTGCTCCCACTCGAGCAGCGGCGGCACGACGAGCTTCAAGCATTGGGGGTTCGAAAGCTCGGACAGCTTGCCGGGCTTCCGGGTGGCGCCGTCGCCGAACGATTGGGGCCGGACGGCCGGCGCGCCTGGAGCCTGGCGAGAGGCGGGGCCGCCGCGCGTGTGCGCGGCCGGCGCCCGCCGGCAGAGGTGGCGGAGACGCTCGAGTTCCCGGAGGCGATCGGCAACGAGCTGACGCTCCGCCGTGCGCTCGGCGCCGTCATCGACACCGTCCTCGCCCGGCCGGAGCGGCGCGACCGCTTCATCCGCAAGGTCGCGCTGTCGGCGAAGCTCGTCGGCGGCGGCTCCTGGCGGCGCGCGGCGACGCTCCGCGAGCCGACCGCAGAGGCCGATCGCATCCGGCTCGCCCTCGCCCCGAAGCTCGTCGAGCTGCCGGCGCCCGTGCTCGCGCTTCGCATCGAGCTCGTCGAGCTGACCGAGCCGGCAGGGCACCAGCTCGAGCTGCTCGCCGCCGGCGCCGAGGACCGCACCCGCCTGCGTGAAGGGCTGCGCCAGGTGCGTGCGAGCACCGGCTCCGGCTCCGTCTGCACCGTCGTGGAGGTCGCACCGTGGTCGCGCATCCCGGAAACGCGAGCGCTGTTCGTACCGCGGGACGAATAGCTGCCCCGCGCCCGGCGCGCGTC
>JBEQUF010000340.1:0-3377 GCA_040349295.1 Actinomycetota bacterium
CGCGCCGTTCAGCGTTCCGAGGGTGCTGACCGCTCGGCCGCGCGAGCCGAACGCGAGCAGGTAGATCGCCTGCAGCAGGAACGAGACGGCGAAGGTCGCGACGAGCATCGTCGCGGGCGTGGCGCCGCTGCGGCGGAGCGGTCGGAACGCGACCAGCTCCTGTGCGAGCGCGAGCGCGACGACCGAGGCGAGACAGGCGACGATCGACGCCGCACGCGGCCAGCCGTAGGTGTACGCGAGCACGTACGCACCGCACGTGATCAGCTCGCCGTACGCGAAGTTGACGAGCCGCAGCACTCCGAAGACGAGACCGATGCCGACGGCCACGAGGCCGTAGAGCGCGCCGAGTTGGATCGCGTCGGCGATGCCCTGGCCCCAGTTGATCGACGCCAGCAGCGTCACGAGAGATACGCCGCCGTCAGCCGTTCGGTGTCGCCCGCGTCCTGTGGGCCGAGCGTCAGCCTGATCGTCCCGTTCGCGAGCACGTGCGTGCGGTCGGCGAAGGCGATCGTCAGCTGGGCGCGCTGCTCGACGAGCAGGATCGAGACGCCGTGGTCGCGGATCTGCGCGAGCGTCTCGAAGAGCGTCTCGACGACGGTCGGCGCCAGGCCGAGCGACGGCTCGTCGAGGAGCAGCACGTCGGGCCGCGCGACGAGCGCGCGCGCGATGGCCAGCTGCTGCTGCTGCCCGCCGGAGAGCGCACCGGCCTTCCGCCTCGCGAACTCGCGGACGACCGGGAAGAGGTCGTGGACCCAGTCGAGGTCGGCGGCGAGGCCGTCGCGCGAGCGCCGCGCGGCGAAGCCGAGACGCAGGTTCTCCTCCACGGTCAGCGACGCGTAGATGTGCCGGCCCTCCGGCACGAGCGCGACGCCGAGGCGCGCCACCTGCTCGGGCTTCAGGCCGCGCAGGGACCGGCCATGCAGGCGCACGTCGCCGCGTGCGGCCGGCGTCGCACCCATGATCGCGTGCAGCGTCGACGACTTCCCGGCGCCGTTCGGACCGACGAGGCCGACGATCTCGCCGCGCGCGAGCTCGAGGTCGATGCCGCGTACCGCCGGCACGCCGGCGTAGGCGACCTCGAGCCCTTCGAGGGCGAGCGTCTCAGCGGTCGCGGCCACTGCCACCGAGATAGGCGTTGGCGACGTCGATGTTCTTGCGGACGTCCTCGGGCGTGCCCTGCGCGAGCGTCCGGCCCTGGTCGAGCACGTGGATGCGGTCGCAGACCTCCATGATCAGCGGCACGTTGTGGTCGATCAGCAGGACGCCCGCGCCGTGGTCGTCGCGGACCGAGCGGACGACGGCGACGAGGTCGGGCACCTCCGACTCGGTCAGCCCGGCGGCCGGCTCGTCCATCAGGACGTAGCGCGGCTCGGTCGCGAGCGCGCGGGCGACGCCGAGCTTGCGCTCGTCGCCGTGCGGCAGCGCATCCGCGGAATGCCCGGCGCGGTGCGACAGCCCGAGCGCCTCGAGCAGCGAGGCGGCCCGGCGCCGGGCGTCACGCGGCGAGGCGCCGACGCCCAGCGCGGCCACCTCGACGTTCTCGCGGACGGTCAGCCCCCTGAACGCGTGCCCGTGCTGGAACGTGCGCGCGAGCCCGGCCCGGCCGCGCCGCTGCGGCGACCAGCGGGTGATCTCGCGACCCTCGAGCTCGACGGCGCCCGCCGTCGGGAAGTCGAAGCCGGTGATCAGATTGACGAGCGTCGTCTTGCCGGCCCCGTTCGGCCCGATCAGGCCGACGACCTCCTCGCGGCCGAGCTCGAGGTCGACGTCCTCGAGCGCCTGCACCCCTTCGAACGACCGAGAGACGCCGACCGCCCGCAGCGCGGGCGGTCGGCTGACCTGCACGTCGGTCAACTAGCGACCGATGTTCGCCGGCGAGGACGCGGTGATGCTGCGCACGTACTTCGCCTTGTTGTTCTCGATCTCGATCACCCGGTATTCGCGCCCGAACACCGTGTGCAGCTTCGAGCTGAAGTTGATGTAGCCCGAGAGCGTCGGCACCTGCTTGAACTTCACCATCTGCGCGGCGAGCGCCGAGCCGGCGGTGTCGCCGCCGTCGCGCTTGAGCGCCGCGACGATGCCGTCGATCGCGGCCGCGCCGCCGAGGAAGCCGCCCGTCTGCGCCGGGTGGCCCGCCTTCTTCATCTCCGCCTCGAACGCGCGAACCTTCGCGCTCGGGTCGTCGCCGTACACCGAGGCGTACGTCAGGTAGTAGAAGTTCGTCACCGGCGGCGACTTCGGCCACCAGTAGTTTCCGTCGCTCGCCCAGCCGTTGATGATCGGCGTGTTGTTGCCGAGGCTGCGCAGGCCGGAGACGAACGCCGGCTGGTCGACGCCGAACGAGGTGCAGAACGCGATCGCATCCGACTTCTCGTTGTTGACGCGGCTGACGACGCTGTTGATCTGGTTCTTGAACTGCGTGAAGTGCTCCTGCGCGACGATCTTGCCGCCGAGCTGCTGGAAGCGGACCGTGAACGCCTTGCAGACGTCCTGGAAGTAGCGGAGCAGGTCGTCGGTGACGACGACGGCCGTCTTCCAGTGCTTCACCTTGTACGAGTACTCGGCCGCGGCGGCGCCCTCGTCCTGGGCGACGTTGCCGAACGAGAAGCCGAGATCGCCGCTCTTGCCGAAGGCGATCGGGCTGAGCTCGTCGGTGCCGAGGCACGGCGCGACGGTCAGCTTGCCCGCCTTCAGGAACTGCGAGGCGGCCGGCGACGCGTAGTTGACGTCGCAGGTCACCCAGCCGATGTCGACCTTCTTCTGCAGCATCTGCAGCGCGAACTGCTTCGTCTTCGCGGGGTCGAGCTGGTCGTTCAGGTAGATCATCTTCAACGGCCGGCCGTTCACGCCGCCCGCAGCGTTGACCTTCTTGATCTCGAGCTGCGCCGCGAGCAGCGCCGGCGCGTCGAAGGCCGCCATGTTCTTCGTCAGGTCGACGACTGCGCCGATCACGATCGGAGCCCCTGCCGCCTTCGTCGACGTGCCGTCCGTGTGTGCCGCTGCGGTCGCGGCGAGCACCCCTGCACAGGCGGTGGCGAGCACAAGCGCGATGCGCGCCCGTGTCGTGCGTGACATCCCATCTCCTCTCATGCAGTGACTGTTCGTTCCTGCCAACAGCGGATGAAGCACTCGCGAGCACGTCGCGCGAGGTCGGTCGGGTCGATGTCCCAGAGCGAATCGTCGTAGGCAGCGCCGAACGCGCCGTTGTCGCTGAAGATCTCGAGGTCGTAGTAGCCGTCCCACCCGGCACGGTCGAGCGCGCCGAGGATCGCCGGCAGGTCGGCGGCGCCCTCGCCGGGAAGAACGCGGTCAGCCCAGCCGCGCGTCGGCTCGCGCCAGTCGTTCACGTGCACGCCGGCGAAGCGGTCCGCGTACTG
>JBEQUF010000356.1:0-6938 GCA_040349295.1 Actinomycetota bacterium
CGGCACGACGCGCAGCGGCGTCTATGCGCGGCTCGACGACGAGGTCGAGCTCGACGGGCTGCTCGAGCGACGGGAGCGGCGGGAACCGCTGGCATACGTGCTCGGCGAGTGGGGCTTTCGCCGGCTGACCCTGAAGACGGACAGCCGCGCCCTCGTGCCTCGGCCGGAGACGGAGACCGTCGTCGAGCGCGCGCTCACGCTGCTGCGCGACGTCGACGCGCCCCGCGTGCTCGACATCGGCGTCGGCTCCGGCGCGATCGCGCTCGCGATCAAGGACGAGCGTCCGGACGCCCGCGTCGTCGGCGTCGACGTGTCGCCCGCAGCCCTGTCGCTCGCAGGCGAGAACGCCGACCGGCTCGACCTCGACGTCGAGCTGCGCGAGGGCGACGAGTCGGCGGCCGCCGAGGGTTGGGATCTCGTCGTCTCGAATCCGCCGTACGTCGAGTCGCTGGAGGGCCTCCAGCCCGAGCTCGAGCACGAGCCCCGCGTGGCGCTCGTCGGCTTCGACATGCACGAGTCGATCACGCGGCAGGCGAAGACGCACGCGCTCGTCTTCGAGGTCGGCGACGACCAGGCGGACGCGGTGGCGGAGATCCTGCGGCGTACCAGGTACCGTGACGTCACCGTCACGAACGACCTCGCCGGCGTCCCGAGAGTCGTCGATGGCATCCGCGACTGAGGTCGTCGCTGCGCTCCGCGCGGGCGGGCCGGTGATCCTCCCGACCGACACCGTGTACGGCCTCTGCTGCGACGCCTCGACGCGCGAGCCGACCGAACGGCTCTACGCCCTGAAGCGCCGTGAGCTGACGCAGCCGTCGGCGCTGCTCGCCGCATCCGTCGACGACCTGCTGCGCGCCGTGCCCGAGCTCGACCGCGCACAGATCCGCACCGGCCCGTTCACCGTCATCGTCCCGAACCCGCAGCGGCGCTTCGAGTGGATCACGGGCACGACGCCGGAGGCGATCGGCGTCCGCGTGCCGGACCTGCCGCCGGCCGCCGCCGAGGTCGTCCGCGCGCTCGGCGTCGTCGTCGCCACGAGCGCGAACCTGCACGGCGAGGGCGACCCCGTCAGCCTCGACGACCTCGCGCCCGAGCTGCGGGCGCTGCCGGCGATCGACGCCGGACCGCTCGGCGGCCTACCGTCGACCGTCGTCGACCGCACCGGCCCGGAGCCGGTGATCCTCCGTCAGGGAGCCGGGCTCTTCAGCTCTGCCAGCTGAGCGGCAGGGCGTGCGCCGTGATCCGGTAGACGACGCCGCGCCGCGCGTTGATGCGGCGCACGAGCCCCGGCGCCTTGAACGTCACCGTGCCGTCCTTCGGCGCCTTCCAGGCGAAGGTGCCGCCGGGGCCGCCGAACAGCATCCCGCGGGCCCCGCTCAGGGTGCGGACGCCGACCGACACCATCGCCGTGCCGACGTTCCCGGCGCCGTCGAGTGCGCGCGCCTGGACGACGTGGCCGCCGGTGCCCGGCTTCCAGGCGAACGTGTACGGGGCGCGGTAATCGACGCCGGCGAGCTTGCCGTCGACGAAGAGCTGCACCTCGCCGACGCCGACGTCGTCGGCCGCAGCGGCCGTGACCGTGCCGTTCGCGACCTGGAGGGCGACCGTCGGGTCGTTCTGGTCAGGGCACTTCGTCAGGGTGCCGGCGTGCGCGGCGGCGATCGCGTCGCGGATCGCCGGGAAGGACGACTTCGGCGTCCCGTCGGCGTAGAACGGGCCCGACTGCCAGCCGGCGAGATTCGTCTCGTCGACGACATGGAAGTTCATCAGGCCGATCACGTTCGGCTGGCAGAGCGCGAGCTTCAGCGCCTGGATGTAGTACGCGGCCTGCGTCGCCTCGTCGACGGTCGGCGCGGCCGACGTGCCCGAGTAGAGCCCTGCCTTCGCCGCGGGCGTCGTCGACTCGACGCCGAACTCGCCGTAGATGATCGGCAGCGTCGAGCCCTTCTGCGCCGTGCCGTCGAACGCCTTGCCGAGCAGGGCGACGAGCTTGCCGTAGTCGGCGGTCGCGATGCCGGTGCCGACGTGCGGCATGCTCGGCGGCAGCGTCGCGTTGTCGGCGTACACGTGCTCGTCGAAGACGTCCATGATCGGCTTCGTCCGCCCGCTCGCGCGGTAGGCGGCGCCGAGGTCGTGGATGAAGGCGGTGGGAGAGTGGGTCAGCCGCTTCGAGGTCGGGTCGTCGGCGCCGCGTGAGTCGAGTGCCCCGCCGATGACGGTCGCGTTCGGGCGGGCGGCCTTGATCGCGTCGTACGAGGCGGCGAGCAGCTGCTCGTAGGCGGTCGCGGCGGCGTCGCCGCCGGAGGCGTCGAACTGGGGCTGCCAATAGAGCGTCGAGTTCGGCTCGTTGCCGACGACGAAGGTCGACACCCACGGCAGCTGGCGGACGACGTTTGTCGCGAACTCGACGAACTGGGCGCGCGACGCCGGGTCGGACGGGGTCATCGTCCCGCCGGCGTTGTAGATCGAGACGATCGGCTGGATCCCCCGCGACGTGGCGGCCATCGCCGCCCGCTGGACGCGGCCCATCTGCTGGCCCGGCATCGCCGTCATCCCCGGCTGCCACTGGGCGGTCATCCGGATCGTGTCGAAGCCGGCGAGCTTCGCGAGGTCGAGATCGGCGCCCGGGTTCGAGCTCCAGATCGGGGCGTCCTCGACGACGCCGATGCGGAGACCCGGGCCCGCCAGGGCGGCCGGGACGGCCGCGAGCGCGACGAGCGCGCAGGTTGCGACAGCTTTCAGCACCTTCAACCTCATGAACGTCGAGAAACCGATGGGCAAGGTATCGGCAGATCGACCGAGTAGCATCAGGGCGTGTCCACGCTGCAGCACGGATTTCACCAGCTCGTCACCGAGGGGCTCGACGAGGTCGACCCCGAGGTCGCCGGGCTGCTCGGCGCCGAGCTCGAACGGCAGCGCGGCCAGATCGAGCTGATCGCCTCCGAGAACTTCACCTGGCCCTCCGTCCTCGAGGCGGTCGGGTCGGTGCCGACGAACAAGTACGCGGAGGGCTATCCCGGCAAGCGCTACTACGGCGGCTGCGAGGTCGTCGACCGGATCGAGCAGCTGGCGATCGACCGCGCGAAGGAGCTCTTCGGCGCGGAGCACGCGAACGTCCAGCCGCACGCGGGCGCACCGACGAACATGGCCGTCTACATGGCGATGCTGCAGCCGGGAGACACGATCCTCGGCCTGCGCCTCGACCACGGCGGCCACCTGACGCACGGGCTGAAGGTCAACTTCAGCGGCCGGCTGTACACGATCGCCGCGTACGGCGTCTCCCGCGAGACGATGCTCGTCGACTACGACGAGCTGCTCGCCCAGGCGAAGGAGGTGCGCCCCAAGCTGATCGTCTGCGGCGGCAGCGCCTATCCGCGCACCGTCGAGACCTGGAAGTTCCGCGAGATCGCGGACGAGGTCGGCGCGTACCTGCTGTGCGACATGGCGCACTTCAGCGGCCTCGTCGCGGCTGGGCTCGCCCCGAACCCCGTCGAGCACTGCGACTTCGTCACGTCGACGACGCACAAGACGCTCGCCGGCCCGCGCGCCGGCTTCATCCTCTGCCGCGAGGAGCATGCCGCCGCGATCGACAAGGCGGTGTTCCCAGGGCTGCAGGGCGGTCCGCTCGAGCACACGATCGCCGCGAAGGCGACGTGCTTCAAGATCGCGATGTCGGACGCGTTCCGCGACTACCAGCGGCAGATCCGCGCGAACGCCGACACGCTCGCCGAGACGCTGCTCGAGGGCGGCATCGACCTCGTGACCGGCGGCACCGACACGCACCTGATGCTGATGGACCTCCGGACGAGCGAGTGGACGGGCAAGGCGGCGGAAGACCGCCTGCACGACGTCGACATCACCGCGAACCGCAACACGATCCCGTTCGACGAGCGGCCGCCGACGGTCGCCTCCGGCGTGCGGATCGGGACGCCGGCCATGACGATGCGCGGCTTCGACGAGGACGACTTCCGCGAGACCGGCCGCATCATCGTCGACGCGCTGGCGGAATCGGCCGATCTCGACGCGCTGCGCGCTCGGGTGGCCGGCCTGTGTGAGAAGCGGCCGCTGTACCCGGGGTTCCGCGGCTACACGACGTACGTCAGCTGATGCCCAGGCTGACAGTCGTCGAGCACCCGCTCGTCCAGCACAAGCTGTCGTATCTCCGCGACAAGGACACGCCGACCGTCCACTTCCGCAAGCTCGCGAACGAGATCACGCTGCTCCTCACGTACGAGGCGACGAAGGACTTCCCGGTCGAGGACTACGAGATCGAGACGCCGCTCGAGACGATGACGTCGAAGCGGATCTCCGGCAAGAAGGTCGCCGTCTGCCCGGTGCTGCGCGCGGGCGTCGGGATGCTCGACGGCGTGCTGTCGCTCGTGTCGTCGGCCCGCGTCGGCTTCATCGGCATGTACCGCGACGAGGACACGCTGGAGCCAGTGCAGTACTACGCGAAGCTGCCGACCGACCTCGACGAGCGCGACGCGCTCGTGCTCGACCCGATGCTGGCGACCGGCCATTCGAGCGCCGCGGCGATCCAGGCGGTCAAGGAGGCGGGCGCGCACACGGTGACGCTCGTGTGCATCGTCGCCGCGCCGCCCGGCATCGACTACATCCACGAGCATCACCCCGACGTGCACATCGTCTGCGCCGCGGTCGACCGCGAGCTGAACGAGCGCGGCTTCATCGTGCCCGGTCTCGGCGACGCAGGCGACCGCCTCTATGGCACGAAGTGACGGGCTTCGTCGACCACGTCGGCATCGGCGTGCCGGACCTGGCGGCGACGAAGGCGTACTACGACGAGCTGACGGCGATCCTCGGTCTCAAGCAGTGGTTCGCGGGTTCGGTCAACTATGGGCCGGACGGCGCGCTCGGCACGCAGCTCTTCTTCTACGAAGCCGGAGCGCCGGGCGACTACGAGCGCAGCAGGAGCGGCTTCCATCACCTCGCCTTCCTCGTCGAGAGCCGCGACGGCGTGCGGGCCGCGCACGCGTGGGCGAGCGGGCGCGGCGACACGATCCTCGACGAGCCGCAACCGTTCCCGCAATACGGGCCGGATTGCTTCGCGACGTACTGGCTCGATCCGCACGGCTTCAAGCTCGAGGCCGTCTGCCACTCGCCCGACGCCGGCTGAAGGAAACGCCGCGGAGGGAGCTAAGGTGCCCTGATGGACGTCGTTGCGCTCCTGCGCGACGCGGGCGGCTCGCATCACAGCGTCGTCGACGTGCTCACCGACCACCTGCAGGTGGTGTGGGGCGGGCTGGTCGCGCTCGCGGTCGTCGTGCTGCTGACCCCGGCGGTGGGCGGGATGGCGCGGCTGCTCGGCGTCGTCGACAACCCCGGCGGCCGGCGCGTCAACCGGAACCCCGTGCCGCGCCTCGGCGGTCTCGCGCTCTTCCTCGGGATCATCGTCCCGGCGCTCGCATTCCTGCCCTTCGGTCGCGAGACGCGCGGCGTGCTGCTCGGCGCCGCCGTCGCCGTGACGATCGGCGCGATCGACGACTTCCACGGCCTGCGCTGGTTCGAGAAGCTCGCAGGCCAGCTGCTCGCGGCCGCGATCCCGTGCTGGTTCGGGATCTGGGTCGACCGGTTCACGTTCCCGTTCCTCGGCATCCACGCGCTGCCCGGCGCCGTCGGCGTGCCGCTGACGATCGTCTGGATCGTCGCGATCATGAACATGGTCAACCTGCTCGACGGGCTCGACGGCCTGGCGGCGGGCGTCGCGGCGATCGCGGGGCTGACGTTCGCGATCATCGCGCTCTCGCTGGCGAAGACGGACGCGGCGATCCTCAGCGCGATCGTCTTCGGCGCCTGCCTCGGCTTCCTCCGGCACAACTTCTATCCGGCGCGGATCTTCATGGGCGACTCGGGGGCGCTGCTGCTCGGGTTCGTCCTCGCGACGATCAGCGTCGAGGGCCTCCTGAAGACGGCCGCGACGGTCGCCCTGTTCTTCCCGCTGCTCGTGCTCGCCGTGCCGATCGTCGACACGACGTTCGTCGTCCTGCGCCGCATCAAGCACGGCCAGAAGGTGTTCGAGGGCGACCAGGCCCACCTCCACCACCGCTTCCTGCGGCGCGGCTTCTCGCAGCCGCGGGCCGCGCTCACGATCTGGGCGTGGTGCCTCTCGCTCGCCGGCGGCGCCCTCGCGACGCGCTTCATCCCGTTCCGCGCCCACGGCGACTGGCATCTCTGGCCGACGGTCGCAGCCGGCTCGATCGGCGCCGTCGCCGTCGGGATCTCGATCTACGTCGTCTACGTCCTCGAGATCGTCAAGGTCGCGAACCCGATCCAGCGGCGGCGGGCAGCGGACGATCCGCTGCGGAAGCGGGACGTCGCCTAGAGATCGCGACGCCGGCGAGCGCGAGCGCGCCGCCGAGGTACGCGAGCCCCGCGGGCGTCTCGCCGAGCCAGATCCAGCCGAGCAGGATCGAGAGCGGCGGCACGAGGTACGTGGTCGCGGCCAGCCGCCCGGCGTCGGTGCGGCGCAGCGCGAACGACCAGGTCGAGAAGCCGAGCGCGGTCGGGGCGACGCCGAGGTAGACGAGCCAGCCGATCGACCCGCCCGGCGCCCGGCCGAGCTCGTGGGCGAGACCGCCGATCCAGGGCAGCGTCACGACCACGCCGATCGCCGAGCAGAGAAGCACCGTCTGCGTCCCGCTCAGCGCTCGCAGCACGACCTTCTGCGCCACGACGCCTCCGGCGTACGCGACGGCCGCCGCCAGGCAGAGGACGACGCCCTTGCCGGTGGCGCTGTGGTCCGAGGACGCGACCGCGATCACCGCGACGCCGCCGAACGAGACGATGCACCCGGCGAAGAGCGCCCGCGGGAAGCCCTCGCGCAGGAGCCGGCCGGCGAGGACGGCGATCAGCACCGGCCCGACGTTGACGAGCATCGCCGCCGTGCCGGCGTCGACGCGGCGCTCGCCGCTGTTCAGCGC
>JBEQUF010000382.1:0-7761 GCA_040349295.1 Actinomycetota bacterium
CTCGAGAAGGCGCTGCAGCCAGTCCTGGCGGAGTACGAGTTCGTGATCATCGACACGCCGCCGTCGCTCGGCCTGCTCACGATCAACGCCCTTGTTGCGTCGAGCGGCGTGATCGTCCCGGTCCAGTGCGAATACCTGTCGCTGCGCGGCCTCGTCCAGCTCGAGAACACGCTCTCGATGATCCGCGAGCACCTGAACCCGCACGTCGAGATCCAGGGGATCCTGCCGACGATGTTCGACAAGCGCCTGCTGCACTCGCGCGAGGCGGTCGACATCCTCCAGGAGAACTTCGGGGATCTGGTGCTGCAGACGAGGATTCGCAAGACGGTGCGCTACGCCGAGGCCCCCGTGAAGGGCCAGTCCGTGTTGAAATACGATCCGAACGGGGAAGCCGCGGAGATGTACCGCGACCTGGCCAAGGAGGTGCTCAATGGCTCGCAGACGCGCCAGCATGCGTGAGGGCCCGCTGGCCGAGCTCTTCCGCGCGACGGAAGCGGCGCAGCGCCAGGGTGAGGCGGAGGCCGGGCAGCAGCAGCTGCCGGCGGAGCCTGCCGCGCCCGCGCAGGAGCCCGAGGAGCGCACGGTCGAGCACGTCCCGTCGTGGGAAGAGGCGACGCAGGTCCACCAGTCGGTGCCCGCCCAATCGGTGCCGGCTCCGCCCGCGCCGACGCCGGAGCCGCCGACGCCGTCGCCGGATCCGCTGCCGCCGCCGCCCCTGCCGGATCCCGCGCCGCCGACGCCGCGGCCCGAGCCGACGCCGCCGCCGATGCCGGAGCCTCTGCCGCCGCAGGTCCGGGCGGTGCCCGCACCGGCGCCTGCGCCGCCGCCGCCCGTGACGCGCTACGTCGAGCCGCTGCCGGACCGCGCGCCGGCACTGAACCGCGTGCCGCTCACCGACGCGGGGTCGTATCTCGCCGTCATCAAGGTCGTGGGTGTCGGCGGGGCCGGCATCAACGCCGTCAACCGGATGATCGACGCCGGCATCAGCCAGGTCGAGTTCATCGCGGTCAACACGGACATCCAGGCGCTCCAGATGAGCGACGCGCCGGTGAAGATCCACATCGGCCGTGAGCTGACGCAGGGTCTCGGCTCGGGTGCGGAGCCCGAGGTCGGCCGCGCGGCGGCCGAGGAGGGCTACGACCAGCTGAAGCAGTCCCTGCGCGGCAGCGACATGGTGTTCGTCGCCGCCGGCGAGGGCGGCGGCACCGGCACCGGCGCCGCGCCGGTCGTCGCGAAGATCGCGCGCGAGCTCGGTGCGCTGACGGTCGGGATCGTGACGACGCCGTTCAAGTTCGAGGGCACGAAGCGCAAGCAGCAGGCGGAGTGGGGCGTGCAGGCGCTGCGCAACGCGTGCGACACGACGATCGTCATCCCGAACGACCGGCTGCTCGAGGTGCTCGACCGCTCGACGTCGATGCTCGACGCGTTCAAGGTCGCCGACGACGTCCTCCGCCAGGGCGTGCAGGGCATCTGCGACCTGATCACGATGCCCGGCCTGATCAACCTCGACTTCGCGGACGTCCGGACGATCATGAGCGAGTCCGGCACGGCGCTGATGGGCATCGGCTTCTCGTCGTCCGGCGACTCGCGCGCCAAGGACGCCGCCGAGCGCGCGCTGCGCTCGCCGCTGATCGACGAGGAGATCACCGGCGCGTCCGGCATCCTCCTCTCCATCGCGGGCGGCGACGACCTGACGCTGATCGAGGTGAACGAGGCCGCCGAGGTGATCCGCGCCGCGGCGACCGAGGAGACGAACATCATCTTCGGCGCGACGATCGACGACCGGCTCACGGGCCAGGTCTGGGTGACCGTCGTCGCCACCGGCATCGGCCGCGGCAGGCGCGTGCGGCCGCAGCTCTACGCGTCGCCGGCCGTGGCGCGTCGTCGCGACGACGACGACGTCGACGTGCCGAGCTTCCTGCGCTAGCGGCCTTCAGACCCGGGGCCCGCGGTCGATGACCGTAGGCGGAGCGGCCTTCCTGTCGCTGGTGTCGATGCGAGACCCGCGCTTTCCCCCTCCGTCGCGGGCACACTCGTCCGAGCCGGTGCGAGAGCTCGGCGAGCTTCTCGGCCACACCGACCTCCCACCCACGCATTGCGGGCGGGCCGCTCCAGCCGATTCAGCTTCATGGGCGTGCTTGCCGATAATCGGCAGGTGGCCACCTGCCGCGTGTGTGGAGCGACCTGCGAGCCCGAAGCGCTGCGTGCCGTGCACGAGGGCGGAGGGTGCCGGCGCTGCAACGGGTCGCCCGCGTGCGCTCGCTGCGGGCATCCCAGGCGCCACCACCGGGGAACCTTCGGCGGCGGCGACGACCTGGGGTGCCGGGCGAGGGTCACGGGCGAGGATCTCGTCGTCGGGCGCTGCGGCTGCCCGGGCTACACGACCGATCGGGCCGCATACGGCGAAGCGGTCGACATCGTCGAGGCGGCGCCGCTCCGCCTGCGGCTCCCCGGCGAGCCGGCCGAGAAGCTCGCGCCGCTCGCGCCCGTGCGAGACCTCTTCGACGAAGGCCGTCGTCTCCGAGGCCCCGACGAGCCGTTGCCCTGGCGGCCGCCGCGCTAGCCGCTGAGCACGAACAGCACGACCGCGAACGCGAAGACCACTGCGGCGAACGCGAGCTGCAGGCGGTAGGGCTTCGCGCGTGCGAGCTGCTCCTGCCAGCGGTCGCTGCCGAGCGCGAAGAAGACGAGCGGGTTCAGCAGCAGCGACGCGTAGGCGAGCGGGGCGCCGCTGACGATCGCGATGGCGAGCCAGACCCAGTGCACTACGGGACGGAGAATGCCCGACGGCTCGGCGGGTCGAACCGCCGGCCCTCGAGCGGGACGCCGTCGAGCAGATGCTCGATCGCCAGCCCAGGGGCGGCGTGCGAGACGACGAGCACGCGCTTGCCGTCCCAGCCCCGACGGAGGTCGTGCAGGAACGAGTCGATGCGCGTGACGACGTCGCGATAGGACTCGCCGCCGGGATACGGCACGTCGACGTGCTTCTCCGGCTCGAGCTCCTGCGCGGGCGCGCCGCTCAGGACGCCGTAGTCGCAGTCGCGCAGTCGCCAGTCGTGGAAGATCGGCACGTCGGAGCCGAAGAACGCGATCGCGACCGTCTCGAGCGCTTCGGCCGCGTCCGAGGTGAAGATCGCGTCGGTGTCCGGCTGCCGCAGGCCGAGCTCGAGCGCCGCGTCACGATCGGTGACCGGCTCGTAGAGCAGCTCCAGCACGGCATGATTCTGCCGTGGATGCCTGGCTGGCGATCGCGAGCAAGCGCGACGTGCGCGACTACGCGCCGACGCCGATCCCGCCGGAGGTCGAGCTGCGGATCCTCGACGCCGGCCGGGTCAGCGGCAGCTCGCGCAACACGCAGCAGTGGAGCTTCGTCGTCGTCCGCGACGCGCAGCAGGAGCTCGCGGCCGCCGTCTACGCCTCCGCGAACGTCGCGACGGCGCAGCTCGTGATCGCGATCGTCGGCGACGCCGGCGGCTTCGACGTCGGCCGCGCGTCGCAGAACATGATGCTGGCCGCCTGGAACGAGGGCGTCGGCTCGTGTCCGAACGGCATCGCCGACCCGGCGGCGGCCGACCGCATCTGCGGCGGGCCGGTGAAGATGATCCTCAGCTTCGGCTATCCGGCGAGGCCGCGCGACGTCGAGTCGCGCAGCGCGGGCGAGTGGTCGGCGCGCGCGAAGCGCGAGCCGCTCGACGCGCTCGTCCGCCGCGTCTAGCGGTTCGGCCGGCCGAACGCGATGTCGTGCCCGTCCGGGTCGCTGAGCCCGAACTCGCGCATCCCGTGCGGCGCGTCGTACAGCCCGTAGTCGATCTCCGCGCCGCGCTCCTGCACCTCCGCGTAGAGCGCATCGACGTCGTCGACGCGGATGTAGACGTTCCACATCTTCTCGACGACCTTCCAGTAGACCGCCGGCTGCGGCGAGAGCGCCATGAAGACGGAGACGTCGTCGCGCTTCGCGATCGCGAAGTCGTCGCCGAACGTCTCGACCTCGAATCCGACCTGGTCGCGCCACCACGCGCACGAGCGCTCGAGGTCGGTGACGAGCAGGATCGGCGAGACGCCGGTCAGCATTGGTGGCGCTCGCCTTCGAGCGACTGGAGCACGCGGTGCGCGTTGACGTCGAAGACGATCGTGACGACACGTCGTGTTCGGTTCGAGAGCAGCAGCATCCCGTCGCTCGTCTCGCGGAGGCAGCCCTCCGACGCGTGCCAGTACGGCGAGTAGCGCACGGCGATCCGCGTGTAGCCGGGATGCGTGACCGCGATGCGGATCTTCGACCCGCTCAGGGACTGCAGCCCGCGCGCGATCGGCTCGGCATGCGGCACCGAGTAAACGGTCACGTACGTGTCGCGGTAGACAACGGGAAGCCGGCGTGCCAGCGTCGCCTCACGTCGTGAGCTGTAGTCGGTCGCGGCGTTCGCGCGGACGACGTAGCGCACGCCGAGCCCGCGGAGCCAGCCGAGGTACGCGTGCATGCCGAGGTCGTTGTCGTAGAGCGCCTCGTTCTGGGGGAAGTCGTCCTGCCGGAACCAGCCGCGCGCGAGCGGGATGTTCGCCTCCGCGAGCACGAGCTCCGGCCAGTGCGTCGCTGTGTCGACGGCCTCGACGCGATATGCCGGCGAGAGATGCGTGTGCAGGAACGCGACCGCGCCGCGCCAGGCTTGTGCGTTCGTCGTCGGGTCGGCTGCCCCCTTGACGAAGCTCGCGGCGAGCGGCGAGACGTTGAACGCGACCGCGAGCGCGACGACGACGACGCCGAGGAAGCGCGGCTGCCAGCGCCGCAGCGAGAAGATGAGCACCGCGAGCGGGATCGCCGCGTAGCGCATCCGCGCGACGTTCTCGCCGATCGCCGACGGCACGAGGTACGCGCCGATGACGACGACGAGGTAGACGCAGAAGACCGCGCAGAGCACGCGCTCGACATGCCAGGTGAGCGCGATCCCGAGCAGGCAGAAGAGGACGATCGCCGCCAGCTCCGCCGGTGAGAACGGGTACGTGCCGCCGCCGGGGAAGAGCCGCCAGAGCACGACCTCGACGAGCACCGCGAACGCCGCTGCCGCGATCGGGACGAGTGCGGGCCGGTGTGTCAGCGCGACGCCGCCGAGGATCACGAGCAGCAGCAGGAAGGCGACCGGGCTCGCGAGCAGCGTCAGGATCGCGAGCGCCGCAAATCGCCAGCGTGCGCCGGACTGCAGCGCCCAGAGCGCGACGAGCGCGAGCGCCATCCCGAGCGCGAACGGGAACGCGGCCGAGAGGACGATCCCCGCCCAGACGACCGCGAACGTCCGGCTCGACCAGCGGGCGGGCGGACCCCACTCGCGCGCGACGACCGCCGTGAACGCGAGCGAGGCGAGCGCGACCGTCGCGACGGCCAGCAGCTTGATGCCGAGCAGCGCGGCGAGCGGGTAGTAGAGGATCGAGTAGGTGACGAAGCTGTAGCGCCCGGCGTACCAGAAGTTGTTCCAGAGCTGGAAGCCGTGCTCGAGGAAGAGCGTGCGCTGGTACGCGTGCGCGGCGAGGTCGCTGCCGGGCGGCCCGAGCCAGGCGAGGAGCGCGGCGATCGAGCCGGCGACTGCGGCGGAGACGAGCGCCTCGCGGCGCGTGGTCATTGCTCGAGCACCGGTCGTGCCGGCAGCAGCCGCCGCAGCACGGGCTCGGTGATCAGGTGCTTCACCGCGCCGGCCTCGATCGAGAGCAGCGCGGTCAGCCCGCCGATCGCCACCGGCCCCGCGGAGTCGTTGACGAGCAGCGACGCGAGGATCGCCCCCGTCATCGCGATCACGGCCGTGCTCCGTCGCGCCGCCGCGACGACGACGAGACAGAAGAAGAGCGGGATCAAGAGCCACCATTGCTGCAGCATCCGGTCGTACGCGAGCGGTACCCGGTTGGCCGCAACGTGCATCAGCCCCGTGAAGCCACCCTGAAGGGCGCTGCGCAGGTGGTCGGGCGACGACGAGGCCGCGTCGAGGTTCGCAAGCCCGAGGACGACGAGCGCCGCGGCGGCGAGGGCCGGGATCGCGTATCGCACCTTCCGCGCGGAGAGGAGGGCGAACGCGACGCCGACGACGATCGCGCCGCCGCCGTCGGAGCCGAGGCGGTTCTCGGCGATCGTCGCGAGCGAGAGCGCGAAGACGGCGACGAACGCCGGCCAGCCGTAGCGCTGCTTCAGCAGCACGGCGCCGAGGACGGCGGGCACCAGCAACAGCGCCTCGAGCAGATTCGAGACGCCGAAGAAGCGGCTCGTCAGTTCCGGGCCGATCGGGGCGAACGAGAGCGACCACGGCTGCACGATCATCGTCGCCATGTACGCGAGCAGGACGCCGACCATGAGGAAGCCGATCGTCGTCTTCTTCCGCGGGCCGAGGAGCGCGCCGGCGACGGTGCACGCGCCGACGAGCGCGACGCGCCACGCGGTGTCGCCGTCCTGGATCCAGCCGAGCGCGAGGTTCGCGAGCAGTGCCGCACCGAGCGCGGACGGCGCCCCTCCCGGGATCAGCAGCGCGATGAAGACGAGCAGCGAGAGGATGAGGACGGAGGTCGGCATCGTCGTCGTGCGCGCGACCTCGATCTGCGACTCGAGCCGGTACGAGCTCGCGACGGCGCCGTCGTCGCGCCGCCACGTGAGCGCGTGCGGTGTGTGCAGCGCGGTGCGCGCGACGTCCGCCATCGACACGAGTCCCGGGACGCGGGTCAGGCTCGACATGAGGAGGCCGTGGTAGCCGCGGCCGATGACGGCGATCGGGTAGCGGTAGTCGTTCGCGACCGCGTTGCCGAACGGGAGGCCGACGACGATCACCGGCCCGTGCGCGGGGATCGTCACCGACTTCTCGACGTGGATCAGTACCTTGTCCGTCGGGAACGGGAGGCGCGTGTTGTAGAGGATCCCGCGCACCATCCCAGCGAAGGCGTCGGCCTGGCCGGTCTTCGGGCCGGCGTTCGGGACGAGGAGGCCGACCGCGCCCTCGGTCGCGAGCTGCGGCAGGTCGCCGAGCCCGAGGCCGGGCACGACCACGACCTGGAAGACCTGCGCGTGGTGGCCGGCGAAGTCGTTGGAGGTGCCTGCGGCGGCGGCGGGCGCGGCAAGGAGCGCAGCCGCGCACAGGGCCAGCAGAGCGCGTCTCACCGGCTAAGCCTAACCCGGATGCATCGGGATTAGGCTCACTTCATGCGAGGGGCGATCGCAGCCGGCCACCCGGCGACCGCGGCGGCCGGTCAGCGGGTGCTCGACGAGGGCGGGACGGCGGTCGACGCGGTCTGCGCGGCGGCCTTCGCCTCCTGGGTCGTGGAGAGTCCGCTGACCGGGCCGGGCGGCGGCGGGTTCCTGCTGACGCACGTCGGCGGGGTCACGACGGTGCTCGACTTCTTCGTCGTCGTGCCGAGCGGGTTCGGCGGCCGGGACGAGCTGCTGGCGCTGGCGGTCGACTTCGACGGCTCGACGGAGCAGGTCTTCCACACGGGGCCGGCGGCCGTGGCGGTGCCCGGGACTGCATTGGGCTTGGCCGAGGCGCACGCCCGCTGGGGTCGGCTTCCGTGGTCGGGGCTCTTCGCCGACGCCGTGTCGCTTGCCCGCGACGGCTTTCCGCTCACACCTGTCGCTCGCTACCTGCTGGACATCCTCGAGCCGCTCCTGACCCACTCGCCCGAGGGGGCGGAGATGTACGCGTGCTCGGGCGACCGGATGCGGTTCTCGCACCTGGCGTCGACGCTCGAGCTCCTGGCTCGCGAGGGCGTCGACCCCCTCTACCGCGGCGAGCTCGCGGA
>JBEQUF010000153.1:0-2815 GCA_040349295.1 Actinomycetota bacterium
TGCGCGCGAGCGCGCGGACGTCAGAGAGATAGCTCACTCGTCGCCAGTCGCCGGACGCGTTGCGGCTCGTGCGTCGAGACGAGGAACGTCTTGGCGCCGTGGAGCTCGTCGAGCTGCGCGTCGAGCAGCTCGGCGCCCTGCGTGTCGAGCGCCGTGTACGGCTCGTCGAGGATCAGGAGCTCGGGATCGTGCAGCAGCGTGCGACAGAGCGCGAGCCGCTGCGTCATGCCACGCGAGTACGCACCGACGCGCTCGTGCCGCGCCTCCCAGAGGCCGAATCGCTCCAGGAGCATGCCGATGCGCTCCTTCCGCTCGGCGACGCGATAGAGCTTGCCGTACAGGTCGAGATTTTCGAGCCCGGTCAGCTCGCGGTAGACGAGCGGATCGTGGGCGAGAAAGCCGATGCGCTCGCGCGGGACGTCGACGTGCACGTCGCCCTGCGTCGCCCGTGCGAGCCCGGCGACGATGCGCAGCAGCGTCGTCTTGCCGCTGCCGTTCGGGCCGGTGACGAGCGCGAAGCCGCCCCGTGCAACGTCGAGGTCGACGTCGCGCAGCACGCGCTTGTCGCCGTAGAGGCGGCCGATGCCCCGCGCGGCGATCACGCGAGCGCGTCGGCGATGACGAACACCGCGAAGGCGACGCTGATGACGCCGTTCATCGTGAAGAACGCGGCGTCGAGGCGGCGCAGGTCCCCCGGTCGCACGAGCGAGTGCTCGTATGCGAGCAGCACGGCGACCGCGGCGGCGCCGAGCCAGTAGAGCACGCCGACGCTCAGCCCGAGCCCGGCGATCACGAGACACGCGACCGTCAGCACGTGTGCGACACGTGCGCCGAGGAACGCGCCGCGCACGCCGAACCGCGTCGCGATCGAGTGCAGCCCTTCGCCGCGGTCGACGTCGACGTCGAAGAGCGCGTAGAAGCAGTCGAAGCCGCCGACCCAGAACGTCACGGCGAGCCCGAGCACCCATGCCTGCCACGGCAGATGGTTCGTGATCGCGACCCACGCACCGACCGGGGCGAGACCGTCTGCGGCGCCGAGCCACCAATGGCAGAGCGACGTGAATCGCTTCAGATACGGATAGACGACGAACATCGCCACCGGAACCGGCCAGAGGTAGTGGGTCTTCGGCGCGAGCTGCGAGACGGCGACGAGGAAGAGCGCAAGCGACGCGGCGCAGAACGCGACCACCTGCGCCACGCTCAGCTGCCCGCTCGGCAGCTCGCGCGTCGCGGTGCGCGGGTTGCGTGCGTCGATGCCGGCGTCGACGAGACGGTTGAGCGCCATCGCGAGCGACCGTGCGCCCACCATCGCGAGCGTGATCCAGACGAGGTCGTGCGCGGACGGCGCTCCGTCGACGGCGATGAACGCCCCGACGTACGCGAACGGGAGCGCGAACACGGTGTGCTCGATCTTGACGAGGCGCGCGTACCGGGTCGGCAGCGGCGCGAGGGCGAAGTCGCTCATGTCTGCTCGTGCACCGTAGCCTCGTCCGCCAGCAGCCGGAGCGCGTGCTCGAGCGCCGGCCGGAGCACGGCGTAACCGTCGCGTACGCCACCGGTCGACCCGGGCAGGTTCACGACGAGCGCCGAGCCGGCCACGCCCGCGAGCCCGCGCGTGAGCAGGCCGTGCGGCGTCTTCGCGATCGAGTCGGCACGGATCGCCTGTGCGATGCCGGGCGCTTCGCGGTCGAGGACGTCACGCGTCGCCTCGGGCGTCACGTCGCGGGGCGCCAGCCCGGTGCCACCGGTCGTCAGCACGAGCCGCGCCTGCTTCGCGAAGAGCCGGATCGCCTCGGCGATCGCCTCGCGGTCGTCCGAGACGAGACCGCGGACGACCTCGTAGCCGTCGGCGGCGAGCAGCTCGTCGAGCGTGTCGCCGCTCCGGTCCTCGGCCTCGCCGCGCGAGACCCGGTCGGAGACGGTGATGACGGCTGCTCTCATTCCTTGCTCTTCTCGATCAGCGCGATCTCGCCGATCGTCATCGCCTTGTCGATCGCCTTCGCCATGTCGTAGACCGTGAGCGCCGCGACGGAGACGGCGGTGAGCGCCTCCATCTCGACACCGGTCTGCGCAGTCGTCTCTGCGATGCCGGTGATCTCGACGCGGTCGTCGCGCACGTCGAGCGTCACGTCGACGTGCGTGAGCGCGAGCGGGTGGCAGAGCGGGATCAGCTCGCTCGTCCGCTTCGCCGCCATGATCCCCGCGAGCTGCGCCGTCGTCAGGGCGTCGCCCTTCGGAAGCTCGCGCAGCCGTCGTGCCGTCGCCTCGTGCATGCGCACCTCGCCGCGTGCGACCGCACGCCGCCGCTGTTGCGGCTTGCCCCCGACGTCGACCATGCGAACGCCGCCCTCGTCGTCGACGTGGCTGAGGTCGCTCATCGCGCGCGCCGTCCGAGCTGCAGCAGATCGCGGCGATACCGCCATGCTGCGCGCACGCGCGCGAGGCCGTCGGCGTACAGCACCTCGAGCGCGTTGCGCAACGCCTGCTCCGTCTTCGCGTCGTACGGGAACCACCACGCCGGCTTGAAGCGGCCCGAGTCCGCGTCGAGGTACTTCACGTTCACGCACTCGTCGAGACCGTGCCTGCCGCTCGTGCGTCCGAAGCCGGACGCCTTGACCCCGCCCCACGGCGCCTGCCCCGTCGCAAACGAGTAGCCGAAGTCGTTCACCCACACCATCCCGGCCTCGATCCGGCGCGCGATCCGGTCGGCCTTCCTCGCGTCGCGCGTCCAGACGCTCGCGGCGAGACCGAAGGACGTGTCGTTCGCCTTGCGGACCGCGTCGTCCTCGCCGTCGAACGCCTCGATCGCGACCAC
>JBEQUF010000031.1:0-3942 GCA_040349295.1 Actinomycetota bacterium
CGACGCCTTCGCGTCCCAGCCCTGGAAGCCGACGACCTTGATGCCGAGCTTCGCCGCCGCGTTCTTGTACGTCGTCGCGACGCCGAAGCCGTACGTCTGCTTGTCGTTCAGGACGAACACCTTCTTGAAGCCGAGCGACTGCGACCACAGCGCGTCCGCGGGGCCCTGGACGTCGTCGGTCGCGACGACGCGGGCGTAGTTGCGGACACCGGTCGGGTAGTACTTCTGCGGCTCGCCCGGATCCCACTTCTTCGTGAGGCCGGGGTTCGTGTTCGCGGGGCTGACCATGAGCAGCGGGCCCGGATGGGCGCGGTTCAGGATCGGCACCTCGATCTTGGCGCAGCCGGAGTTGAACGTTCCGACAACGGCCATGACCGACGTGTTCGTGGCGTAGAGGCGCGCGTTCGTCGCGCACTTCGCCGAGTCCCATCCGCCCGACTGCGCCGTCGAGTCGTCACAGGACTGGTAGCCGATCGTGGCGCTACCGGCCTTCCAGCCCTTCTGCTGCAGCGCCCAGATCATCGCGCGCGAGATCTGAACCGTCTGCTTGCGGATCGCACCCTGGAGCGGCAGATCCGAAGCGATGATGTACGTCGGGCTGCCCGACCCCTTGTAGACGATCGGACCGCAGGACGACGACGGAAGCGCAGTCACCTTCGACGCGCTCCGGGCCGTACCCGACAGGCTGGCGGCGACCGCTGCGACCACCACGATCGCACCGACGAACACCAGCAGGGAGACCTTCTTCTTCACGCTACCTCCTCCAACCCGGTTTGGACCATTCCGCGAAGAGCGACGTTCTTGAATCGGGCGAGTATCCCCTGCTCGCGCCAGGTTTTCAAGAGGGGGTCGTCCTTGTGAGACACGGCATGAGGAGGCGTTTCGGAACAGGGCGAACGCACGTACCATTGACCGGAGAGCGGCCGTAGCCCAACTGGTCGAGGCACCGCACTCAAAATGCGGCGCGCGCAAGCGCATGTGGGTTCGAGTCCCACCGGCCGCACTTGACCCGATTACCTACGGAGGCCGACCGCGTGCGTCAACTGCACGAGGCCGGCCTCGATCAGTCGTCGATCTCGCGTGAGGCCGGGATCTCACGCACGACGATCCGCGACCGGATTCGAACCGAGAGGTGGCTCCGACCGTCCGAGCCGGCGTTTCGGCCGCAGGACATTCCGCATCGGGTCGTGCAGGACACGAGCAGCGGAAGATCGAGCCCACGGCATGGCAGGAGCCGGGACAGTTCGTTCGCGGCCGCCTCGACGAGATCGTCGGGCCGAAACGCTAGGAGACGGCGGCCAGCCGGAGCTGGTCGACCATCGCCCGCAGCTGCGCGATCTCCTCGTCGCGCGACGCGAGCGCGAACCGGAGCCGCTCGATCTCGCGGTCCTTCGGGTCGCCCGTGGCGCCCTCGGGCGCGACGACCCGCAGCGGCTGGAAGCCGGTCGCGAAGCCGTACTCGGTCTTCACCATCGTCCCGCGCTGGGTGGCGAGCGCCTGCGCGATGATCGGGCCGGGCGCCATGCCGGCCTCGACGATCACGGCCCCGAGCGTCTTGCCGGACCGCGCCTGCTCGGCGAGCGCGTGCTCGAGCTGCTCCTGGGAGATGATCCCGTGCTCGACGAGGATGTCGCCCAGCTTCGGACCTGCCGCATCGGTCATGGTTCGAAAATCGGATAACTCGAACGGTTGCTCCGTACCTCCAACGGGGGTTGTTGGTAGAACGAGAGGTGCTGTGGCAAAGACGATCGGGATGCTCACCGGTGGCGGCGACTGTCCGGGCCTGAACGCCGTCATCCGCGCCGTCGTCCGGCGGGCCGACGAGGCCGGCTGGGACTGCGTCGGCATCCTCGAGGGCTGGCGCGGCCTCACCGAAGGGAAGTTCGTCGAGCTGACGCTCCGCGACGTCTCGGGGATCCTCCCGCGCGGCGGCACGATCCTCGGCACGAGCCGGACGAACCCGTTCAAATCGGAGGACGGCGTCCAGGCGGTGCTCGACCACATCCGCGACCGGGGCATCGACGCCGTCGTCGCGATCGGCGGCGAGGACACCCTCGGCGCGGCGGCGCGGCTCCACCGCGAGCACGGCGTCCCCGTCGTCGGCGTGCCGAAGACGATCGACAACGACCTCTCCGGCACCGACTACACCTTCGGCTTCGACACCGCGGTGACGATCGCGACCGAGGCGATCGACCGCCTGCACACGACCGCCGAGTCGCACAACCGCGTCATGGTCTGCGAGGTCATGGGCCGGCACGCCGGCTGGATCGCCGTGCACAGCGGCATCGCCGGCGGCGCCGACGTGATCCTCATCCCCGAGCAGCCGGTCGACTTCGACGAGGTCGCCGAGACCGTCAAGAAGCGGCACGCGCGCGGGAAGAACTTCTCGATCGTCGTCGTCAGCGAGGGTACGGAGCTGCCCGGCGTCGAGGACGAGGGCGAGCTCGACGCGTTCGGCCACGTGACGCTCTCGAAGCGCGGTGTCGGCGAGGTCGTCGCGCAGGAGATCGAGCAGCGCACCGGCTTCGAGACGCGGGTCACCGTGCTCGGCCACATCCAGCGCGGCGGCACGCCGACCGCCCGCGACCGCGTCCTCGCGACGCGCTACGGCCTCAAGGCCGCGGAGCTCGCGCTCGGCGGACAGTTCGGCCAGATGGCGGCGCTGCGCGGCGACGACATCGTCGCCGTGTCCCTCGACGAGGCGACCGCGGAGCTGAAGACCGTTCCCGCCGAGTGGTACTCGGTGGCGCAGGCATTTTTCGGCTAGCCGCAATCGATCTCGACGGCACGCTGCTCCGCAGCGACGGCAGCATCTCGGAGCGGACGCAGCGCGCGCTCCGGACGATCGAGGTCGTGCTCGTCAGCGCGCGCGGCCCCATGGGGGTGCTCGAGGTCGCGCGGCCGCTCGGCATCGCCGGCACCGGGATCTGCTCGAACGGCGCCTACGTCGTCGACATCGCGACCGGGGACGTCGTCCACGAGCGCGTGCTCGAGACGGAGAGCGCGCTCGACCTCGTCCACGCGCTGCGCGCCGAGCTGCCGGGCATCACGTTCGCAGTCGAGCATCACGGCTTCGCGCACGAGCCCGGCTTCTCCGCCTGGGGCTGGACGCCGCCGGAGGGCACACGGGTCGCGGACATCGTCGAGCTGCTCGCGGACCCGGCGACGAAGCTGATCCTGCGCCACGCGGGTCACGACACGACCGCGATCCAGGATCTCGCCCGCGAGCTCGCGGGCGAGCGGTTGACGGTCGTCGCGTCGGGAACGGAAGCGGTCGAGGTGACGGCAGCCGGCGTGAACAAGGCGACCGCGGTCGCGGAGCTCGGCGTGCCGCCCGAGCACGTCGTCGCCTTCGGCGACTATCCGAACGACATCCCGATGCTGCAGTGGGCAGGGCACGGCGTCGCGATGGGGAACGCACATCCGGACGTGATCGCGATCGCCGACGAGGTGACGGCGACGAACGACGAGGACGGTGTCGCGCTCGTCCTCGAGCGGCTCGTCGCGTGAGGGGCGCCTTCGACCAGGCCTGGCCGGCGTTCGCGCTCGTCGCCGGGCTGCTGCTGATCGGCGCCGCCGCGGCAGGCGAAGGGCTCTTCGCGGAGGTCGGCGCGTTCGTGGCACGCGCACCGGGCGGTGCGTTCGTCCTGCTGGCGTCGCTGCTCGCCGCCGAAGCGGTCGTCACGGCGGTGCTCAACCTCGACACGGCCGTCGTCTTCATGACACCGGTCCTGCTGCACGCGGCGCGCGCACGCGGGCTGCGCGAGGACCCGTTCCTCTACGGCGCCGTGTTCATGGCGAACTCGGCCTCGCTGCTCCTCCCGGGCTCGAACCTGACCAACCTGATCGTGCTCTCGAACGAGCATCACCTCAACGGCTCTCGCTTCGCGTCCGAGCTGGCGCTGCCGTGGCTCCTCTCCGTCGCGCTGACGATCACGTTCG
>JBEQUF010000043.1:0-17521 GCA_040349295.1 Actinomycetota bacterium
GCGAGTCGGTGCGCATCGTCGACCAGTGCCTCCGCCGCCTCGAGCGCATGCGCGGCCGTCCGTGGATCGCGGACGACCGCAAGGTCGTGCTGCCGCCGCGCGAGGAGCTGCACACGTCGATGGAGTCGCTCATCCACCACTTCAAGCTCGTCACCGAGGGCTTCCGCGTCCCGGAGGGCGAGGTGTTCGTGACGATCGAGTCGCCGCGCGGCGAGCAGGGTTGCTACCTCGTGTCGCAGGGCGCGTCGAAGCCGTGGCGCGTGCACTTCCGCGCGCCGTCGTTCGCCGCGCTCGAGGCGACCGCGACCTGCGTCAGCGGCGCGCTCGTCGCCGATCTGATCGCGATCGTCGGCTCGCTCGACGCCGTCATGGGAGACGTGGACAGGTGAGCGTCTACGACGAGATCGCGGCGCAGTACCCGTCGACGAAGTCGGCGGTCCTCCCCGCGCTGCGCGTCGCGCAGGAGAAGTACGGCCACCTGACGCGCGAGGCCTTCGAGGAGGTCGCCGACGCGCTCGACCTGACGCCCGCGTACTGCATGAGCGTCGCGAGCTTCTACGACATGTTCCACCTCGAGCCCGTCGGCGAGCACACGATCGAGGTCTGCACGAACGTCTGCTGCGGCCTCGTGAACGCGCAGCCGGTGCTGGAGGCGTTCGAGCGCGAGCTCGGCGTCACGGTCGGCCACACGACCGACGACGGCGCGATCACGCTGCGCGCGGTCGAGTGCCTGGGCGGCTGCTCGACGCCGACGATCGTCGCCGTCGACCACGTGTACAAGCAATCCGTCACACCGGCGGACGTCCCCGCGATCGTCGAGGAGCTGCGTGGAAACCAGGGTTGAGGTCGCCGAGGGGCCGGCGCTCGTCCTGCGCGGCTACGAGGGCGAGCCGCTGCGTGACCTCGACAGCTACCGCGCCGTCGGCGGGTATGCGCAGATCGCGAAGGCACGTGCGATGACGCCGCAGGAAGTGACGCAGGAGATCATCGACTCGAACCTGCGCGGGCGCGGCGGCGCCTTCTTCCCGACCGGCCGCAAGGCGAGCTTCATCCCGTCGCCGGACAAGGTCGCGAAGCCGATCTACATCACGGTCAACGCGGACGAGTCCGAGCCGGGGACGTTCAAGGACCGCGAGATCATGCTCAAGGTTCCGCACCGCCTGCTCGAGGGCTGCCTGATCGCGGCGCACGCGATCCAGTCGAAGCACGTCTTCATCTACATCCGCGGCGAGTACGGCGAGGAGTACCGCGTCCTCGAGGCGGCGCGCAAGGAGGCCGCGGCGGCCGGTCTGCTGGGCGACGTGACGATCACGATCCATCGCGGCGCCGGCGCGTACATCTGCGGCGAGGAGACGGCGCTGCTCGAATCGCTCGAGGGCAAGCGCGGCCAGCCGCGCTCGAAGCCGCCGTTCCCGGCGCTGCAGGGCCTCTACGCCGCGCCGACGCTGATCAACAACGTCGAGTCGATCACGAACATGCCGATCGTGTTGGAGGTGGGAGCCGCCGAATATGCACAGATCGGCGCCCCGCCGAACTCGACGGGCACGCGCCTCTTCTGCCTCAGCGGCAACGTCGCCAAGCCGGGCGTCTACGAGGCGCCGCACGGCATCACCGTTCGCCACCTGATCTACGACATCGGCGGCGGCATCCCGAACGGCGAGCTGAAAGCCGTCATGGTCGGCGGCTCGTCCTTCCCGGTGATGATCCCGTCGGAGCTCGACACGCAGCTCGACGCCGACTCGCTCGGGCAGAAGGGCCTCTTCATCGGCTCGGGCGTCGTCTGCGCGATCGACGACCGCACGTGCATCGTCCAGTTCGCGCTGCGCGTCGCGCAGTTCTACATGCACGAGTCGTGCGGCAAGTGCACGCCGTGCCGCGTCGGCACACGCTGGCTCGTGCAGCACCTGAGGGCGATCGAGTCGGGCAAGGCGACCGAGGCCGACTTCGACACCGTGCTCGACATCTGCGACCGCATCATCGGCAAGTGCCTCTGCGTCCTCGGCGACTCGGCCGCGATGCCCGTCGCGTCGTGCATCACGAAGTTCCGCGACGAGTTCCGCGCGCACATTTCTCATGGGGGTTGCCCTTTCGGGGAAGACTCGTCGCTCGCCCATCTGTTCGCGCCGGTCGACCAGCACGCGCACACGCCAGTCCCACAGGAGCTTTCCGTTGAGCGCACCTGAGCTCGTCCGCCTGACGATCGACGGCAAGGACGTGCAGGTGCCGAAGGGCACCGGCCTCGTCGAGGCCGCGATGTCCGCCGGCACCGAGATCCCCGTCTTCTGTTACGAGCCTCGCCTCGGCGCGCCGATCGGCGCCTGTCGCATGTGCCTCGTCGAGGTCGAGGGGATGCCGAAGCTCCAGGCGGGCTGCACGCTCACCGCGCAGGACGGGATGGTCGTGAAGACCGCGCGCACCTCCGCGCAGGCCGCGACCGGCCAGAACGCGACGCTCGAGTTCATCCTCGTCAACCATCCGCTCGACTGCCCCGTCTGCGACAAGGGGGGCGAGTGTCCGCTGCAGGACCTGACGTTCCGCTACGGCCCCGGGAAGACGCGCATGAGCTTCGAGAAGCTCACGTTCGAGAAGCCGATCCCGATCTCGCCGACGATCTCGCTCGACCGCGAGCGCTGCATCCTCTGCTACCGCTGCACGCGCTTCAGCGAGACGGTGAGCGAGGACGGGCAGCTCGTGGCGAAGAACCGCGGCGCGATGTCGGTCATCTCGACGTTCGACGACGAGCCGTACACCGGCCCGTTCACCGGGAACGTCACCGAGCTCTGCCCGGTCGGCGCGTTGTTGCCGACGCAGTACCGGCACAAGGCGCGCCCGTGGGAGATCAACGCCGTCCCGACGGTGTGCGGACTCTGCCCGGTCGGCTGCAACACGTGGGTCGACGTGCGCGAGGAGAAGGCGATGCGCGTGCGGTCGCGCAACCACCCCGAGATCGACGAGGGCTGGATCTGCGACAAGGGCCGCTTCGCGTTCACGCACCTGCGCTCCGCCGACCGCGTCGTCGACCCGATCATGCGCGTCCGCCGGCGCGGCTTCGAGCCGGTCTCGTGGGACGCCGCGCTCGATCGCGCCACGGAGCTGCTGCAGGCAGCGCACGGCCGTGTCGTCGTCGCCCTCTCCGGCTCGGAGACGGTCGAGCAGGCGTACGCGCTGGCGCGCCTCGTCCGCGGCGGCACCGGCTCGCACCAGGCGATGCTGCCCGAGGAGGTGACGGGCGCGCTCGACGCGTACCGTGCACCGCTCTCGTCGATCGCCGACGCGAAGAAGATCGCCGTGCTCGGCGACGTGCCGCTCACCGAGAGCGCGCCGATCGTCGACCTCTGGGTGAAGAAGGCGCGCCGCAACGGCGCCGAGATCGTCACCGAAGGCGACGCCGACGTCCTCATCTGGTCGGGGCCCGGCGGCCGCGGCGGACTGCGCGTCGCGCAGCTCGCCGAGCAGGCCGGTGCCACGGCCGCGTTCTACGTCCCGGCGACGTCGAACGCGCGCGGCATCGCCGACGCGTGGGCGGCGGCGTCCGACGAGGAGGCGACCGAGGCCGAGTCGATCGGGCTGCTGCTCGTCTCCGGCGACGAGGCCGCGAACGACCCGAACGTCCGCGCGCTCGCCGAGCGCGCCGACGCGGTGATCGTCGTCTCGATGTTCCACGGCCTCGCCGCCGGCTGGGCCGACCTCGTCCTGCCGGGCACGAGCTACCTCGAGCGCGACGGGACGATCGTGAACATGGAGGGCCGCCTGCAGCGCCTGCGCCGCACGGTGCAGCCGCCGTGCCCCGACGAGCTCGAGTGGATCTCGCAGCTCGCGGCGCGCGCCGGCGTCGACGTCGCGCCGTACGCAACGGCCGTCTTCGCGGAGGTCTCGGCCAAGGTCTACGGCGGCATCTCCTTCGGTGAGATCGGCGAGCGCGCCCCGCTGCGCGGCTACGCCGACGCGCCCACGCACGTCGAGGCGCCCGCCGCGCCGGAGCCTCCGTCGAACGGCGGCGGCTTGAAGCTCGTCTGTTACAAGCCGCTCTTCTCCGGCCCGGCCGTCGAGCGCGTGCAGGAGCTCCAGTTCCAGCGGCCGCAGGCGGAGGCGGAGCTCTCCGCCGACGACGCGAAGCGGCACGGCATCGCGAACGGCGCCGACGTGACCCTCACGTCCGGCGATCACTCGGTGACGCTGCGCGCGCGCGTCAACAAGAAGCTCCGCCCCGGCATCGTGCGCGTCGCGCGCGAGCACGCCGGTGGCCTGCAGGGCGACGTCGAGCTCTCGACTCCGGTGACGGCATGACCCATCACGAGCCGTGGTGGATCGCGATCATCGAGGCGCTCGTGATCATCAACGTGCTGCTCGGGCTGTTCGCGTACCTGACGCTGATAGAGCGCAAGGTGATGGGCCGGATGCAGCTGCGCTACGGGCCGAACCGCGCCGGCCCCTTCGGGCTCCTGCAGCCGATCGCCGACCTCGTGAAGCTCATCCGCAAGGAGGCATTCGCGCCGTCGTCAGCCGTCGACGTCCCGTACATCATCGCGCCGGTGATCAGCGCGTTCACCGCGCTCGCCGCGTTCGCCGTCATCCCGTTCGGCCCCGGCTGGACGGTGAACGGCTGGTACATCAACGGCGAGGTCGCGAACGTCTCGATCGGCCTGATCCTCGTCTTCGCCCTCGGCTCGGTCGGCATCTACGGCTTCATCGTCGGCGGCTGGGCGTCGGAGTCGAAGTTCTCGATCCTCGGCACGATGCGCACCTGCGCGCAGCTCGTCTCGTACGAGGTCTCGCTCGCGCTGAGCGTGCTCGGCGTCGTCATCCTCGGCCGCTCGCTCTCGCTGCCGGAGATCATCCACCGCCAGGGCGAGTTCCTGCCGTTCGTCGTGCCGCAGCTCGTCGGGCTCGTCATCTTCTTCATCGGCGGGACGGCCGAGACGAGCCGCGCGCCGTTCGACCTGCCGGAGGCCGAGCAGGAGCTCGTCGCCGGGTACCACACCGAATACTCGGGCATGCGCTGGGGCCTCTTCCAGATGGCCGAGTACATCAACCTGATCACGCTCTCGGGCCTGATGGTGACGCTCTTCTTCAGCGGCTGGCACGGCCCGTGGCATCTCGGCCCGATCTGGTTCGTGCTCAAGCTGCTCGCCGTGCTCTTCGTCTTCATCTGGATGCGGACGACGCTGCCGCGCCTGCGCTACGACCAGCTGATGCGCTTCGGCTGGAAGGTGCTGCTGCCGGTCGCAACCGTCAACGCGGTGCTCACCGCCCTCTTCGTGGTGGCGTTCTAGGTGAGCCAACCCATGACCACGATCAAGGGCTTCGGCGTCACGTTCAAACAGATCTTCAAGAAGCCGATCACGCAGCAGTACCCGGAGTACAAGCGCCCGCTCTACCCGCGCTACCGCGGCCGCCACCGGCTCTGGACGCACGAGAACGGGCTCGAGAAGTGCGTCGGCTGCTCGCTCTGCGCCGCCGCCTGCCCGGCCGACTGCATCCGGGTCGTCCCGGCCGAGAACGACCCCGACAACCGCGTCTCGGCGGGCGAGCGCTACGCGCGCATCTACGAGATCAACATGAGCCGCTGCATCTTCTGCGGCTACTGCGAGCTCGCCTGCCCGTTCGACGCGATCACACTCGGCAACGAGTTCGAGATCTCCGAGTACAACCGCGACGACCAGATCTACACGAAGGACATGCTGCTCGCCGCGCCCGTGAAGCGCGTGCCGGTCGCCGATCCCGCGCTCTACGACACGCCGATCCCGTTCTACAAGAGCGACTCATGATCGTCGCGGCGTCGTTCAGCAACTTCCTCGTCTGGGTGGTGTGGATCGTCGCGGTCGCACTGTGTCTCGCGAGCGCGATCGGCGTCGTCTCGATGTCGAACCCGTTCCTCTCGGCACTCGCGCTGATCGGCAACCTCGGTTCGCTCGCGATCCTCTACCTGCTCGTGTCGGCCGAGTTCGTGGCGGCCGCGCAGGTGCTCGTCTACGCCGGCGCCGTGATGGTGATGTTCCTCTTCGTCATCGCCTACATCGGCCCGCGGCACGAGACGCCGTGGGGAAGCGGCCCGTCGTGGCAGAGCGCCGGCGCGATCGTCGCCGCCGGGGCGATCTTCGGCGAGATCATCGTCGTGATCGCGCTCAAGGCCGGCGGCCGGCTCGCACACACCGACCACGTCAACGGGACGTTCGGCTCGCCGGGCTGGATCGGCCGCCTCTTCCTCACCGACCACCTGCTCGCCTTCGAGATCACCTCGATCGTCCTGCTGATCGCCGCGGTCGGCGGCGTCATCCTCGGCTCGCACAGCAAGCGAGCGGTGGAGGCCTAGATGCTCGGCCCCGGCATCGCCTGGTATCTCGGCGTGTCCGCGTTCCTCTTCGCGACCGGCGCGCTCGGCGTCCTGATCCGGCGCAACCCGATCATCGTCCTGCTCTCGCTCGAGATCATGCTGAACGGGGCGAACCTCGCCCTGATCGCGTTCTCACGCCACGCGCACAACGGCGCCGGCCAGATCTTCGCGCTCGCCGTGATGGCGATCGCCGCCTCGGAGGTGTGCGTCGGGCTCGGCCTGGTCGTCGCCATCCACCGCCGCCGCCTCGAGCTCGACGTCGACGCGCTCTCGGAGCTGCGGGGATGACCGCAGGCGCCTGGCTCTGTCTCTTCGCGCCCCTCGCAGGTGCGCTCCTGATCACGCTCGCGGGGACGCGCATCCCGCGCGCCGCCGCCGGCTGGATCGCCACGACGTCCGTCTTCGTCGCCTTCGCCGGCGCCGTGTGGTCGTTCTTCGGCCTGCGCTCGCACGGCAGCGAGCACGGCGCCGTCTCGACCGCCTGGACGTGGCTGCAGGCAGGCGGCTTCAAGCCGGGCCTCGAGATCCTCGTCGACCCGCTGAGCACGATGATGATGCTGATCGTCTCGGGCGTCGGCGGCCTGATCGTCCTCTACTCGATCGGGTACATGCAGGGCGACGACGAGGAGCGGCGCTACTTCGCGTACATCGCGCTCTTCGTCTTCTCGATGCTGCTGCTCGTCGAGGGCGGCAACCTGCTGCTCCTGCTCGCCGGCTGGGGCATGGTCGGCCTCTCGAGCTACCTGCTGATCGGCTTCTGGCACGAGAAGCCGTCCGCGGTCGCCGCCGCGAAGAAGGCGTTCGTCATGAACGCGTTCGGCGACGCGACGATGGCGCTCGCGCTCTTCATCCTCGTCGCGCACAGCGGCTCGCTCGAGTACGCGACGTCCTTCGCGACCGCGGGCCACCTGAGCAGCACGACCGTCGACCTCGTCGCGCTCGGCCTGCTCGGCGGCGCGGCCGCCAAGTCGGCGCAGATCCCGCTCCACACGTGGCTTCCCGACGCGATGGAAGGCCCGACGCCCGTCTCGGCCCTCATTCACGCGGCGACGATGGTCACCGCCGGCGTCTACCTGATCGCGCGCACGCATCCGATCTTCGAGCAGGCGCGGACGATCGAGCTGATCGGTGCGGGCGCCGGCGCGCTGACGCTGCTCGTCGCCGGGCTCGTCGCGCTCGTGCAGACGGACATCAAGCGCGTGATCGCGTACTCGACGATGTCGCAGATCGGCTACATGTTCCTCGGCGCAGGCGTGGGCGCGTACGCGAACGGGATGTTCCACCTGATGACGCACGCCTTCTTCAAGGCGCTGCTCTTCATGGCGGCGGGCGTCGTCATCCACGCGCTCGCCGGCGAGCAGGACATCCGCAACATGCGCGGGATCGGCGCGCTGATGCCGAAGACGAAGTGGGCCTTCCTGATCGGCTCGCTCGCGCTCGTCGGCATCCCGCCCTTCGGCGGCTTCTTCTCGAAGGACTCGATCATCGCCGCGACCTTTGCGATGGGCACCTGGTACGGCTACGTCTTCTGGGTCGTCGCGCTCGTCGGCGCGTTCCTCACCGGCGTCTACACGTTCCGGCTCTTCTTCCTCGTCTTCCCGGGCGAGCCCAGCCCGTTCGTGCGCGAGCACTACCACGACCACCATGGGAGCGAGGGCCCGTGGACGATGCTGCTGCCGGTCGGGATCCTCAGCGTGCTCGCGATCGTCGGCGGCTGGATCCAGTTCGCACCGGTGTGGCACCCGCTGACGAACTGGCTCGAGCCCGCGGCACGCACGCTCGGGGTCGCCGAGCCGACGAACGCGCAGGAGTACGTGACCTCGGCGATCGCCGTCGTCGTCGGGCTCGCAGGCATCGCGGTCGCGTACCTCGCGTACGCGCGCGAGACGCTCGCGATCCCGCGCATCCCCGCGCTGCAGCGCGCGCTCGAGCACAAGCTCTACTTCGACGAGCTGTACGACGCGATCTTCTTCAAGCCGGCTGCGGCGCTCGCGAACGCGCTGCGCGGCGAGGTCGAGGATCCGTTCATCCTCGCCGCCGGCCCCGACCTCGGTGAGACGGCGTTCGACACCGGCCGCGGCGTCCGCCGCCTGCAGACCGGCCTGCTCCGCACCTACGTCTTCTTCCTCGGCGCCGGCATGGCGGCGCTCGTCCTCGTCTTCCTCTTCGTCAAGTGATCACCGCCGTCCTCGTCTCCCTGCCGATCGTCGCCGCGCTCGTCGTCTGGGTGCTGCCGCTCTCGCGCTACGCGACCGGATCGCTCGCGGTGCTCGTCTCGCTCGCCGAGGTCGGGATCTGGATCGAGCAGGCGGCGCGCTTCGACTTCTCGAAGGGCGGGCTGCAGTTCTCGCAGAAGGCGTGGTGGATCAAGGATCTCGGCGTCCACTGGCACGTCGGCGTCTACGGCTTCTCGCTCTGGCTCGTCGGACTGACCGTCGTCGCGATGGCGGCCGCGATCTCGTACGGCTTCTGGGTCGGCCGCGACCGCTCGCGCGCCTACTTCGGGCTGATGCTGTTCCTGACCGGCGCGACCGTCGGCGTCTTCGTCGCCCAGGACCTGCTGCTCTTCTACGCCTTCTTCGAGGCGATGCTCATCCCGCTCTACGTGCTCGTCGGCGTCTGGGGCGGCCCGGGGCGGCTCGGCGCGACGATCAAGTTCTTCATCTACACCGCCGCCGGCTCGCTGCTGATGCTCGCGGCGCTGATCGCGTACGGCGTGCACACGGGGACGTTCGACCTCGTCGACGGCCCGGCGAGCGCCAGCCGCTGGATCTTCCTCGGCTTCATGCTCGCGTTCGTCATCAAGGCGCCGCTCTTCCCGTTCCACGGCTGGCTGCCCGACACGTACCGCGAGGCTCCGCCCGAGGTGACGGCCGTCCTGTCGGGCGTGATCGCGAAGGCCGGCACGTACGGGATGCTGCGGATCGCGATCGCGAAGCTGCCGGAGCCGACGTCGTACTACCGGACGCTCGTGCTCGCGCTCGGCGCCGCCGCGCTCGTCTACGGGTCGCTGCTCGCCTTCCGCGCCGCCGATCTCCGCGGCGTCGTCGCGTACTCGTCGCTCGCGCAGTCCGGCCTGATCGCGATCGGCCTGTTCAGCGGCACGAACCTCGGCTTCGACGGCGCCGTGCTGCAGATGGTCGCCCACGGCCTCGTCTCGACCGCGCTCTTCCTGCTCGCGGGCGCCGTCGAGCGCAGGACGACGACCGATCAGTTCGCGCTCCTCGGCGGGATGGCGAAGGGACGCCCGGCGCTCGCGACGCTGCTGACGACGCTCGGCGTCGTCTCGCTCGCCGTGCCCGGCTCGGCGAACTTCGCCGGCGAGTTCCTCATCCTCGCCGGCGCGTTCCAGCGCGCGTGGTGGTGGGCGGCGATCGGCGCGGGCGCGATCGTGCTCGCGGCGATGTACATGCTCCGCGCGATCTCGGCCGTGCTGCACGAGGCACGCGGGACGACCGTCCAGGACGAGGCGCTCGACGTGCGGCCCGGCGAGCTCGCGCTCCTCTTCCCGCTCGTGGGCGCACTGCTCTTCCTCTCCGCCTGGCCGGCGGCGATCTCCCATCACTCCTTCACCGGCGACAACCCGGTGACGACGATTACGCAGGGGCTGAAGTGATCCACACCCCGCACGTCGACTGGTTCTCGATCTCGACGATCCTCGTGCTCCTCGGCGCGTCCTTCCTGGCGCTGCTGAGCGCCGTCCTCGTCCCGCGGGGGTCGCGGCGGGCGACCGCCGCGACGATCAGCGCGCTCGGCTTCGTCGGCGGCCTCGTCACCTCGATCTGGCTCTACGTCGACAGCGGCAACGGCCACCGCGTCGTCGGCGACGCCTTCTACCGCGACCGCTGGACCGCGCTCGGCGAGATCATCGTCTGCGGCATCGGCCTCGTCACGACGCTCGTCGCCAAGGAGCAGATCGCGCACCGGACCGACGACCACATCGCCGAGTTCTTCTCGCTCCTGCTCGCGTCGACCGCGGGCATGGCGTTCTTCGTCGGCAGCGCGAACCTGATGGTGATGTTCCTGGCGCTCGAGTGGTTCTCGATCGCGCTCTACGTCATGTGCGCGATCGACTACGACGTCGAGGGCTCGCTCGAGGCGGGCCTCAAGTACCTCGTCGTCGGGTCGTTCGGCTCGGCCGCGCTCCTCTTCGGGTCGGCGCTCGTCTACGGCGCGACGAACCACATCGGCTTCCAGGAGATCGGCGCGTTCGCAGGGCGTCACGACTCGCTGCTGATCCTCGGCCTGGCGATGATCATCACGGGGCTCGGCTTCAAGATGAGCGCCGCGCCGTTCCACCAGTGGACCCCCGACGTCTACGAGGGCGCGCCGACCCCGGTCACGGCCTTCATGTCTGCGGCGACGAAGGTGGCGGCGTTCATGCTCGCCGTCCGCGTCCTGCGCACGGCGTTCCACGGCGAGACGCATCTCTGGTCGTGGGCGTTCGCCGGCATCGCGATCGCCTCGCTCGTCGTCGGCAACTTCGCGGCGCTCGTGCAGAAGGACGTCAAGCGGATGCTCGCCTACTCGTCGATCTCGCATGCGGGCTTCCTGCTGATGGCGCTCTCCACCGGCACAGCGCGCGGCGGCCGGGCGCTGGTCTACTACCTGATCCCGTACGCCGCGATGGCGTTCGGCTCGTTCGCGATCGTCGGCGCGCGCGAGCGCGAGCGGAACGGGCCGGTGACGCTCGACACCTTCGCCGGCTTCGGGTGGGAGCGGCCGTTCCTCGGGCTGTCGATGCTCTTCTTCCTGTTCGGCTTCGCCGGCATGCCGCTGACCGGCGGCTTCACGGGCAAGTTCTACGTCTTCTCGGCCGTCTACCAGCACGGCTGGGGCTGGTTCGTCGTCATCGGCGTGCTCGCGACGCTCGTCTCGCTCTGGTACTACCTCGCCGTCATCCGCTCGATGTTCATGCGGACGAGCAGCGAGCAGCTCGTGGTCGTCGGCGGCTCGCCGCCGCGCGAGCCGCTCCTGAACGCGGCGATCGCGATCTGCATGGTCGTCTCGGTCGGCTCGATCTTCGCGGTCCAGCCGCTGATCGACCTTGCGCGCCATGCAGCCGCCGCCCTTCCCTTCTGACGGCTTCGCCGGCGTCGTCCGGGTCGCCGGCGAGACGTGGTGCTTCGGCTTCGCCGACCGCGCGCACGAGATCCCGAACGCGCCGGACACGCAGTTCGGCATCGCCAGCGGCACGAAGGGCTTCACGCGGCTCGTGGCGGAGGCGACCCTGGCACCGGATCTTCGCGCACGCGAGCTGCTCGGCGACGACCTGCCGCTGATCGACGACCGCGTCACCGTTGCCCAGCTCCTCGACCACACGTCGGGGATCGGCGACTACTACGACGAGGATGTGCACACCGAGCTCGAGGGCTACGTGACGCCGAACGTCCACGAGCTCGACACGACCGAGGCATACCTGCGCGTGCTCGACGGCTTCCCGCAGCTCTTCGAGCCGGGAACGCGGACGAAGTACTGCAACGGCGGCTACGTCGTCCTCGCGCTGCTCGCCGAGCGGGCGACGGGCGCGTCGTTCTTCGACCTCGTCGACGAGCACGTCTGCGAACCGGCCGGCCTGCGCGACACTGCGTTCCTCCGCAGCGACGCGCTGCCGGGCCGCGCCGCGCTCGGCTACCTCGCCGACGGCCGGACGAACGTCTTCCACCTCCCCGTGCGGGGCAGCGGCGACGGCGGCCTCTACACGACGCTCGACGACCTCGACCGCTTCTGGGCCCGGTTCGACTCGCTCGAGCGGCTCCAGGGCGGCGACGCCGGCGTCTCGATGCGGTCGCTGCGCGGCCGCTACACGGTGCTCTCGAACACGACCTCGGGCGCGTGGCCGGTCGTGCGAGCATTGGATGCATGAGGCACTGGACGGCGTACCACGAGGACTGGAAGCACGACGTCGGCTGCGTCGCCGTCGAGACGGCCGACGGCGTGGTCGCGTTCGATCCGCTCCAGGCGCCGCTCGAGCCCGACCACACCTTCGTCACGACGTTCTTCCACGCCCGCGACGCGCATGGACGCGTCTGGGCCCCGCAGAGCCTCGTCCGCCGGCTGCGCAACCGCGGCGTCGAGGTGACCGACCCGTTCGAGCCGGGCGACGAGCTGCCCGGCGGCGTCGAGTGCTTCGACACGGCGCGCGACGGCGAAGTGCTCTACTGGCTGCCGGCCGAGCGTGCGCTCGTCGTCGGCGACGTCCTGCTCGGGAGCCCGTTCCGCCTCTGCCCCGAGCGCTGGCTGCGGCCGAAGTCGACGCTCGACGACCTCCGCGTCTCGCTGCGACCGCTGCTCGACCTGCCGGTCGAGGCGATCTACGTCTCACACGGCATGCCCGTCCTCGAGGACGGGCAGGCGCTGCTGGCCGAGGTCCTTCGCTAGCTGCACCGGCTGCAGCACCCAGAAAAGGATCGGCAGGAGGTAGAGGATCGCCGCCGCGACCACCGCGGAGACGGCGATCGCGGGCACGTGTCCACCGGCCGGCGCGGCGTGACGGACGGCCGAGCCGAGCAGGAAGAGGAGCAGCGCAAGTGTGGACGTGACGGCCCGCACAAGGGCGGGACGCCCCTCGAGGGCGTCGCTGATCGCGACGAATGCCGCGCCGGCGGCGCAGGGGATGGCGAGGAGCACGAGCAGCCCCGCCAGCTGGTGGTAGCCGCCCGTATCGGCGAGCGATGCGCCGAGCGCCAGCGCGAGCGGGAGCAGCCTCGATCCCATCCCGGCCTAGCTTCGCCGTCGCCTGGGACGGTCCTCCACCGTTACGGTGCCGCCATGGAACTCACATGGCTCGGTCACTCAGCGTTCCGGCTCGACGCCGGCGGCAAGCGGATCTACATCGACCCGTTCCTGAACGGGAATCCGAAGTGCCCGGAGGGCGAGCGGACGCCCGAGCGCGCCGACATCGTCGCGATCACGCACGGCCACGGCGACCATGTCGGCGACGCGGTCGAGATCGCGAAGGAGCACGGCGCGACCGTCATCGCACCGGTCGAGCTCGCCGACAAGCTCAGCTCGAAGGTCGAGAACATCAAGGATCCGAACAAAGGCGGCACGGTGGAGCTCGACGGCGTCACGTTCACGATGACGCACGCGCAGCATTCATCCTCCGACAACGACGGCAACTACACCGGCGAGCCGTGCGGCATCGTCGTGCGCGCCGAGGGCAAGTCGATCTACTTCGCCGGCGACACGAACGCGTTCGGCGACATGCAGACCGTCATCGCGCGACTGTACGAGCCGGACCTCGCCGTGCTGCCGATCGGCGACCACTACACGATGGGCCCCGAGGAGGCGGCGCTGGCGGTCGAGCTGCTCGGGGTGAAGCGCGTCGTGCCGTGCCACTGGGGGACGTTCCCCGCGCTGACCGGCACGCCGGAGAAGCTGCAGGAGCTCGTCGGCGGCGGCGTCACCGTCGAGAAGCTGTCGCCGGGCGACACGGTGACCGTTTGAAAGAGCGCTGGTTCGGAGCGACGGGGCGCCGCGTCCCGGAGCTCGCCGTCGAGGGCGAGCTCGACGTGACGGACGCGCTCGTCCTCGATGCGCTCGGCGACGAGGCGCAGCTGCGGGAGGCGTTCGACGCCGGCCGGCCGGTCGCCGTCCGCGCCGCCGACGCGGCCGCGATCAAGGCGGCGCTCGCACGCCCGGAGGTCGCGACCGTGCTCGTCCCCGCCGGCCGGCGCGACCTGCTCGATCTCGACCTGACCGAGCTCACGTACGGATGACGTTCTCGATCGCCGCCTACGACCCGGAGGCGAAGGAGTGGGGCGTCGCCGTGCAGTCGAAGTTCCTCAGCGTCGGCTCGGTCGTGCCGTGGGCGGCCGCGCACGTCGGCGCGCTCGCGACGCAGGCCTACGCGAATCCCCGCTACGGTCCCGACGGGCTGGCGCTGCTCCGCGAGGGTCTTTCGGCCGCCGAGGTCGTCGAGCGGCTCGTGCAGGCCGACGCCGGACGCGACGAGCGGCAGCTCGGCATCGTCGACCGCGACGGCGGCAGCGCCGCGCACACCGGGCCGGCGTGTATGACGTGGGCCGGGCATCGCACCGGCGCGGGCTACGCGGCGCAGGGCAACATCCTCGTCTCGCACGAGACGGTCGACGCGCTCGCCGAGACGTTCGAGTCGACGAGCGGGACGCTCGCACGCCGCCTGATCGACTGCCTCGCGGCCGCGCAGATCGCCGGCGGCGATCGCCGCGGCCAGCAGTCGGCGTCGCTCCTCGTCGTGCAGGAGAACGGCGGCTACGGCGGCCTCTCGGATCTCGTCTGCGACCTGCGCGTCGACGACCACGAGCGGCCGATCGACGAGCTTCGCCGCCTCTGGGGCCTGCACGACCGCCTGTTCGGGGTCACGCCGGACGAGGACTGGCTGCCGCTCGAAGGCCCGCTCGCGGACGAGGTCGCCGAGCGAGTCGGAAGGACCGGCTATTCGTCCTTGCATGAGTGGGCCGGGGTCGCGAACTTGGAGGACCGCGTGCGCGACGAGCCGCGAATCGATCCCGTCGTCTTGGAGGCGCTCCGTGAAGAAACTGGCGATTGACGACATCGAGGGCCTGCCGGTCCTCGGCACGCTCATGTGGAAGCCGGTGCGCAGGCCGCTCGGCATCACCGCCTTCGGCGTCAACGCCTACACGGCGACGAACGCCGGCGACGAGGTGGTCGAGGAGCACACCGAGGAGCAGCTCGGCCACGAGGAGATCTACGTCGTCATCCGAGGCCACGCGACGTTCACGGTCGACGGCGAGGAGGTCGACGCGCCGTGGGGCACGATCGTCTACCTCGACGACCCGAAGCAGAAGCGGCATGCGATCGCGAAGGAGGCCGGGACGACCGTGCTCGCCGTCGGCGGCAAGCCGGGGCTGCACGAGCCGTCGGCGTGGGAGTACTACTTCCCGTCGTTCCCCGCGTACAACCGGGGCGACTGGGACGAGGCGCGGCGCATCCTCGAGGAGGCGCTGGCGGAGCAGGGCAGCTCCGGCGTCCGGTATCAGCTCGCCTGCGTCGAGGCGCGCGCCGGGAACGGCGAGCGCGCCCTCGAGCTGCTCGCGACCTGCAGCGAGCGTCATCGCGCGATCGCGCGCGACGACACGGACTTCGCCGGCCTAAGCCTGCCCGGGTAGGCGGATCCCGAGCTCGCGCAGCGCCGGCACCGGGTCGGCCTGCGGGCGGGCGACGAGCAGCACGGCGCCGTGCTCGGGCTGCGTGACGAGCGCGTCGACGAGGAGCTGCAGCCCGAGCGCGAGCGCGAACGCCTTGTGCCACTGCTCGCCGCCGAACGGCACGAGCTCGTCCTCGCGGGCGACGCCGGCGAGCACGTCGCCCCAGGTGACGGCGCCCATCGAGACGTCGACGACCACCGGCTCGCCGTCTGTCGACGGGATGCCGATCGCGAGCGGGTTCGTCCCCGCCGCCTTCGGCCCGCCGGGCGGCCCGAGCCGCTTCGGCGAGGTGGCGGTGAGCACGCCGATCAGCCCGGCGGCGGCGAGCTTGCGCACGTAGTGGCCGAGCATCCCGGTCGGGAACGTCCGCTCGCAGACGACGAGGCGCGCGTCGCGGGGCGGTTCCGCGATCAAGACGTGCACGACACGTGCGAGTACCAGGTACCCGACGGCGCCGTTCGCGTCCCAACGGCCGTCCTCGAGCTGCGACGGTGCGGCGTCCGGGTCGAAGTCCTGCGTCTCGAGCCACTCGATCCGCTGGTGGCCGTGCGAGCGCTTGCCGCGCTGCTCGGCATCGTCGAAGTGCTCCCACAGAAGCTGCGCGTTCGCAGCCGTGAAGCCGAGCGCGCGGAGCCGCTCGAGCCCCTCAGCCGGTTCCACGGAACTCCTGGACCGGCCAGCCGCGCTCGGCCGCGATCGTGCGCAGCTTCCGGTCGGGGTTGACCGCGACCGGGTGGCCGACGGCCTCGAGGAACGCGAGGTCGGTGTGGCTGTCGCTGTACGCGTACGAGACCGAGAGGTCGAAGTCGAGCGAGCGGATGCAGTCGGCCTTCGCCTGCGCGTGCAGCGCACGGATCGCCTTGCCGGTGTAGCGCCCGTCGACCACCTCGCAGACGGTGCCGAGCGCGCCGTCGAAGCCGAGGTCGTCGGCGATCGCCTGCACGATCTCCTGCAGCGTCGCGCTGACGATGTACACCGGCTCGCCGCGCCGCCGGTGGTGCTCGACGAGGTCGAGCGACTCCGCGTAGACGAGCGGTCGCAACACGGTCTCCATCGACTCGGCGACGAGCGCCCGCATGTCCTCCGGCGTGTGGCCCTTGAGCACGATCAGCCCGTCCTCCGCCGCCGAGCGCACGGCCTCATGCGAGGCGCCGCGCAGCATGAACAGCACCTGCCAGAGCGCGGCCTTGATCATGAGACGGCGCGAGATGATCCCGCGGCGCCGGAACGCCGGCGCGAGCGCCAAGGCCGACGAGCGGCGAAGCAGCGTGCGGTCGAGGTCGAAGAAGGCGGCGGCGTTGTCAGCCATGCAGGCCCGCAGCCGCGTACGCCTCCTCGCGGCGGCCGTAGTCCTGGATCGCGACGACCTTCCCCTCGCGCAGGATCACGAGCTGGAAGAGCCGCGGCACGAAGCCCTTCGCCCCGAGCCGCTCGAGCCGCTTGCCGCGCAGCTGCACGAGCACGCGGTCGCCGAGGTCGATCGTCTCGCCCGGCCGCAGCCGGTTCGCCTCCGCGCGCCAGAGCAGCGTGCGGACGACCTCGTCGGCGGACGAGCACGCATTCCATTTCGCGGTCGACGCGGGCTGCCAGGTCACGTCGTCGTGCAGCCGCGTGCGCAGCGCGCGGTGATCCGCGCGGCGCGCGAGCTTGAAGACCTCGTGGACGGTCTCCTCGTTAGGAGACAAGCGGGAGGGCCTTGACGATCGAGCCCGGCTCGCGGCGGGAGTCGATCTCCTCGGCGATCGCGACGATCTCCGGCGTCGGATCGGGCTCGCCGCGGTCGCACGCCTCGCGAAGCTCCTGGTCGAGCGGCACGGTGCCGAGCAGCGAGACGCCGAGCTGCGTCGCGAGCTCCTGCCCGCCGCCGCTCCCGAAGACGTCGCCGCTCATGTTCTCGATCACGCCGAGAATGCGCATGTTCGTCTTGCGCGCCATCGAGGCGGCCCGGCTCGCGACGTCCTGGGCGAGCTTCTGCGGCGTCGTCACGACGACCACCTCCGCCTTCGGCAGCAGCTGGCCGAGCGAGATCGACACA
>JBEQUF010000047.1:0-10083 GCA_040349295.1 Actinomycetota bacterium
TCGAGTCGGCGAACGGCAGGTCCTCCGCCGGGGCGGTCGTGTCGGCCTGCATCCCGGGCGCGGGGTCGACGGTGACGACGGTCGCGCCCGCCTCGCGCAGCCGGCGCGCGACGTGGCCGCCGCCGGTGGCGACGTCGAGCACGGTCACGCCGGGGCCGGGCTCGCACCACTCGACGACGAGATCGAGGTCGTCGCCTGCGGAGTGGACCGCGCTCGTGCGGTACGCCTCGGCCCGCTCCGACCAGAGATCGCTCGTCATGCCGCCAGCTCCACCGCGCGCCGCGCCCCGTCGAGCATCGTCGCTTCCGGATAGATGTTCGGCTTGTTCGCGTCGGCGAGGATCTTGCGCCCCTCTACGGCGTTCGTGCCGTCGAGCCGGACGACGATCGGGTACTGCGACATGTCGAGCCGGTCGAGCGCCTCGAGGATCCCGCGGGCCACCTCGTCGCAGCGGGTGATGCCGCCGAAGATGTTGAAGAAGATCGACTTCACCTGCGGGTCGCGGGTGATCACCTCGAGCGCGTCGACGACACCCTGGGCGTTGCCGCCGCCGCCGAGGTCGCAGAAGTTCGCAGGCCTGCCGCCGACGTGCGCGACGACGTCGACGGTGCTCATGCTGAGTCCCGCGCCGTTGCCGCAGATGCCGACCTCGCCGTCGAGCTTCACGTAGGTGACGCCCTTCTCGCGCGCGAACGTCTCGAGCGGATCGGCCGCCGCGGTGTCGCGCATCTCCGCGATGTCCGGATGGCGGAAGAGCGCGTTGTCGTCGACGGTGAACTTCGAGTCGAGCGCCTTGACCTCGCCGTCCGGCGTGACGATCAGCGGGTTGATCTCGCAGAGCATCGCGTCGAACTGCGTGAACGCCGCGTACAGACGCTCGACGATTGCCGCGATTTGCTTCTGCTCGCTCGGATCCTCGACGCCGGCGCCGTAGATCAGCCGCCGCGCGACCCAGGGCTGGAAGCCCTCGCTCGGGTCGACGTGCAGGCGGACGAGCGCGTCGGGATTCTCCTCGGCGACCTGCTCGATCTCGACGCCGCCCTGCGTCGTGAACATGAAGAGCGGCTTCTTCGCGCCGCGGTCGAACGTGATCGAGAGGTAGTACTCCTTCGCGATGTCGGAGGCCTTCTCGATCCAGAGCTTCCGCACGACGTGACCCTTGATGTCGAGCCCGAGGATGCCGCGCGCCTTTTCCTCGGCGTCGGCGGGATTCTCGGCGAGCTTGACGCCGCCGGCCTTGCCGCGGCCGCCCGTGAGGACCTGCGCCTTGACGACGACCGGGCCGCCGAGCGACGACGCCGCCTGGCGCGCTTCCTCCGGCGAGACGGCGAGCCGTCCGTCGGAGACCGGGATGCCGACGCGGCGGAAGAGCTCCTTGCCCTGGTACTCGTAGAGGTCCACGGCGGCGCATGCTAATGGTCTGCCCGCTCGCGGCCGATCAGTTCCGCATGGGACGCGGCGTCATCGGCCTCGGTGTGCTCGTCGGCTCCACCGTCGGCAGCTTCGTGCCGACGCTCTGGGGCGCCAGCTCGTGGGGTCTGCAGTCGGTCTTCTTCGCCTTCGTGGGCGGCGTCGCCGGCGTGCTGCTCGCCGCGCGCTACAGCGAGAGCTAGCCCCGAGCGGGGACTACAGTGGGACCCCGTGGACGCGATCGTCTCGGAGGATCTGCACAAGCGCTACAAGGACGTGCAGGCGCTCGACGGCGTCTCGTTCGCCGTCCGCGAGGGCGAGGTCTTCGGGCTCCTCGGGCCGAACGGCGCCGGCAAGTCGACGACCGTGCGCGTGCTGACGACGCTGACGCAGCCCGACTCCGGCCGCGCGTTCGTCGCGGGCGAGGACGTCGTCAAGCATGCGAACCGTGTGCGGAGCAGCATCGGCTACGTCGCGCAGGACTCCGGCGTCGACTGGGAGGCGACCGGCCGAGAGAACCTCCTGCTGCAGGGCCGCATCCACGGGATGGCCGGCAGGTCGCTGCACTCGCGCGTGGACGAGCTGCTCGGGCTCGTCGGCCTCGACGAGGCAGCCGACCGGGTCGCACGCGGCTATTCGGGCGGCATGAAGCGCCGGCTCGACATCGCGATCGGGCTCGTGCACAAGCCGAAGGTGCTGTTCCTCGACGAGCCGACCACCGGCCTCGATCCCGAGGCGCGTGCGGCGATGTGGGTCGAGGTCGAGCGGCTCGCCGAGGCGGAGAGCCTGACCATCCTGCTGACGACCCACTACCTCGAGGAGGCCGACCACCTCGCCGAGCGCGTGGCGATCGTCAGCAAGGGCAAGGTCGTCGTCGAGGGCACGCCCGAGCGTCTGAAGCGCGATCTGCAGGGCGAGTCGGTCAGCGTCGAGCTCAGCGAGCAGAACGGGAAGCTCGCCGAGGCCGAGCGCATCCTCGGCGGGATCGGCAGCGAGGTGAAGGTCGAGGGGCAGATCGTCCGGGCGCGCGTGCCGAACGGCGCGCAGGCGATCCCGGTCATCCTCGGCGCGCTCGACGCGGCGGACATCGAGGTCGCCACCGTCACGACCGCGCGTCCCACGCTCGACGACGTCTACCTCCACTACACCGGCCGCGACTTCACGGCGGACGACGAGGGGCGCACATGATCGTGCAGCTCTCGCGCCAGACCGGCTGGATGATCGTCCGCCAGCTCCGCAACCTGATGCGGCAGCCGATCTGGGTCGTGATGATGGTCGTGCAGCCGATGCTCTGGCTCGTCCTCTACGGACAGCTCTTCAAGCACGTCGGCGCGCAGGGGAAGACGAGCGGCAGCTACGTCGAGTTCCTCACGCCCGGCGTCGTCGCGATGAACGCGTTCTTCGGCGGCATGTGGTCGGGGATGGCGATGATCGCCGACCTCGACCGCCACGTGATCGACCGCTTCCTCGCGGCGCCGACGGTGCGCGTCGCGATCGTCCTCTCGCAGGTCGTGCGCGCCGCGATCACCGCGATCGTGCAGGCGGTGATCCTGCTCGTCGTCGCGCTGATCCTCGGCGTACGCGTCCACGGCGGCATCCTCGGCTGGCTCGTCGTCTTCGCAGGCGCGGCGCTCCTCTGCGCCGTGTTCGCCGGCTTCTCGCACGGGATCGCGCTGCTCACCCGGCAGGAGGCGTCGATGATCGCGACCGCCAACATCGTCGGCATGCCGCTGATGTTCCTCTCGTCGATCCTCGTCACCGTCGCGCTCATGCCCGGCTGGATCAAGGCGATCTCACGATTCAACCCCGTCAACTGGGGAACGCGCGCGATGCGCAACGCCGTCCTCGTCGGCGGCGACTGGGGCCCGACGTTCGGCTACCTCGGGCTGCTGCTCGTCATCGCCGCCGCGGCCTCCCTGTTCGCGACCTGGTGCTTCCGCTCGTATCAGCGCTCGATCTAGCGGGTGACGGTGATCGAGTAGGTCTTCGACGCCGTCGCCGTCGAGCTCTCGCCCTTCGTCTGCGCATAGACGATCTTCGCGCGGCCGGCCGCGAGGGCCTTGAAGACGATGACGACGTTGCTGCCGACGTCGGCCTCGCCGACCTCGCGGACCACCTTCGTGTTCGTGTTCTGCGCGAGCCGCCACGAGAGGGCGGCCTTCTTCGGCAGCGCGATCGAGACGAGCTCACCGGCCTTCGTCTTGATCGTCGAGAGCGGGCCGGGCGGCAGGTTCTTCACGGGTGGTGCGGTCGCGCCGGCGGCGGCGACGAGGACGAGCGAGGCGGCGATGACGGCAAGGATTCTCATGCGGCCATGGTAGGTGCGCGGGTCACTCGTCGGCGATCCGACAGATCACCTGCCCGCTCGCGACGGGCTGTCCGGGAGCGACGCTCAGGCCGGCCACGACACCGTCACGATGGGCCCGCACCTCGTTCTCCATCTTCATCGCCTCGACGATGCACACGACCGTGCCGCTCTCGACGCGGTCGCCGTCGGCGACGGCGACCGACAGCACCGTGCCCTGCATCGGCGAGACGACGGCGTTCCCGCCGCCGGCGCCGCCCGCCCGAACCCGCTCGGCGCGCCGGCGCGCAAGCTCCCGCCACGGCTGCTCCGGCTCGAGCACGGTGACGCTGAAGCGCTTGCCGTTCACCTCGACGTCGCGCGTGCGCGGCACCGTGCGACCTGTCGCTTGTGACGAATCGTCACGAGCATGGACAGGTTCCATCCGGGCGGCGAGCTCGCGCAGCTCCTCCGACTCGACGAGACCGCCGGGCACCTCCGCCTCGATGAACACGTCGTGGGAGAGCAGGGCCTTGTGGAAGCCGATCAGGGTCTTCGGACCCTCGATCACGAACTCGTCGAGGGCCCGGAGCATCCGCATCCGCGCGTGCTCGCGGTCGACGCCGTGGACGATCAGCTTCGCGATCATCGGGTCGTAGGCGCCGCTGACCTCGCGGCCCGCCGTGACGCCGGAGTCGACGCGCACGCCGGGCCCGCCCGGCTCGCGGTACGCGGTGATCGGCGCCGGCGCCGGCAGGAACCCCGCCGCCACGTCCTCGGCGTTGATGCGGCACTCGATCGCGTGGCCGCGCAGCACGACGTCGGCCTGCGATACCGACATCGGCTCCCCCAGCGCGATCCGCACCTGCTCGCGCACCAGGTCGACGCCGGTCACCTCCTCGGTGACCGTGTGCTCGACCTGGATGCGCGTGTTCATCTCCATGAAGAAGTAGTCCCCGTCGCGCGTCAGGAGCCCCTCGATCGTCCCCGCGCTGCGGTAGCCGCAGGCGCGCGCCGCCTCGACGCCGATCGCGCCGATGCGCGCGCGCAGCTCGTCGTCGACAGCCGGGGACGGCGTCTCCTCGACGAGCTTCTGGTGACGGCGCTGGATCGTGCAGTCGCGCTCGCCGAGATGGATGACGTTGCCGTGCGCGTCGGCGAGCACCTGCACCTCGACGTGGCGCGGGTCGACGATCAGCTTCTCGACGTAGACGTCGGAGCTCGCGAAGTAGGACTGTCCCTGGCGTTGCGCCGTCTCGAACGCGCGCTGCGCCTGGTCGGGCGCGTGCACCTCCTCCATCCCCTTGCCGCCGCCGCCGGCGGCCGCCTTGATCAGGAGCGGATAGCCGAGCTCCTCGCCGAGCGCGTGCAGCTCCTCGACCGAGCGCACCGGATCGGTCGTGCCCGGGATGATCGGCACGCCGGCCGCCTGCATCGCCGTGCGCGCTGCCGTCTTGTCGCCCATCAGCTCGATCGCGGCGGGCGGCGGGCCGATCCAGGTCAGCCCGGCGTCCTCGACCGCCCGCGCGAACGCCGCGTTCTCGGCGAGGAAGCCGTAGCCCGGGTGGACGGCGCCCGCGCCGGCCCGCTGCGCCGCGTCGAGGAGCCGCTCGACGTTCAGGTAGCTCTCGGCCGGAGCCGCGGGGCCGAGCAGGTACGCCTCGTCGGCGTAGGCGACGTGCAGCGCGTTCGCGTCGGCCTCGGAGTAGACGGCGACGGCGCCGAGACCCAGCTCCCGCAGCGTCCGGAAGACGCGAATCGCGATCTCGCCGCGGTTTGCGACCAAGACCTTCTCGAACATGCGGGCACCGTATTCTCTCGGCCGTGTCCCCGGCCGACCAGCTGACGCTCACCCGCGCCCTCTCGGTGCCCGTCGTGATCGTCCTCTTCGCCTGGAGCTTCTCGAACCACGCCTACTGGGCGACCGCGGTCTTCTGCGTCGCGATGTCGACCGACTGGTTCGACGGGCGCCTGGCGCGGCGGCACGGGCGGACGTCGGCGCTCGGCTCCCTGCTCGATCCGATCGCGGACAAGGTCCTCGTGCTCGCGACGCTTGTGATGCTGATCGGGCTGGGCGTCGTACCGGCGTGGATGGTGGCCGCGATCGTCGTCCGGGAGGTCGCGATCACCGGGCTGCGGCAGGCGGCGATCGAGCGTGGCGTCGTCATCGCCGCCCGCGACCTCGGCAAGCTGAAGACGTGGGCCCAGGCGGTGGCGGCCGCGCTCGGCGGCTTCGCCGCGGCGGGCGCGTGGGACACGGACGTCGCCTGGTGGGGCCTCCTGGTCGCCGTCGTCCTGACGTGGGTGTCGGGCCTCGACTACGCACGGACGGCGCCGGCGGCCTTCCGAGGACGAACCCGGACTACGCCGGCGTGAGGCCGTGGGCGGCGCACCAGTCCGAGAACCGCGCCCACGAGCGCAGGTACTCCCGGAGCTGGTAGAAGCCCTCCTCGACCTCGGCCCGAACGGCCCAGTGGCAGTGGCCGCAGTAGCCGAGCTCGTCGACCGCCGGAGCCTCGCCGCAGCGGATGCACTCCTCGAACATGCGAGGAGAACGGCCGGGCGGCCGCGAAAGTTACGCCTCGTCGTCTTCCGGCGGCGGTGGAGGAGCCGGCTCGCCGGCGTCCAAGGCCTCCAGGATGGCCGCCCGCTCGTCGTTCGTGGGCTCCGGCCGGATCTCGACATTCATGGTTTTCAATCCTAAAGTGGGAGCCCTTCCGGGTCGATGCGAATGAACGTGGGTCGTCGGATCATCGCGCTGTCCGTGCTCGTCCTCGCCTGCTGCGGGGCGGCTTCGGCTGCCTCGACGAAGCCCGCCTCGTGGGCGACGCCGCAGATCAAGGCGGTCACCGCCGCCGGGCTGATGGGCGCGACGACGGTGCAGGCCTTCCGGGCCGACGACCCGCTGACGGCGCAGTCGCTCGAGGACATCGTCTACGCGATCAAGCTCCGGACGGCGACCGAGCCGGAGGGCGGCGATCCCGGCACCCCGCCGACGACCACCACCGTCCCCACGACCACGACGACAACCACGACGACCTCGACGAATCCCTGGTCGACCACCACGACGACCACCGTCCCGGTGACCACCACGACCGTGCCCGTCCCGACGACGACGACGGTGCCGACGACCACGACGACGCCCGCCCCGCTGCCGGCGCCGAAGCAGGTCGCGAATCCCGACCGCCCCGTCCCGATGTGGGAGCTCGACGCCCGCCTCGTCGGCGCGCTCGGCCTCAACACCGCGGCGTCCGCGTTCACGAAGGGGGCCAAGGCCGCCGGCCTCTCCGTGCCGACGCGCTTCGGCACCGAGGTCGTCGCCCGGCTGCTCGGGCTCCGGCTGAACCACCCGGCCGCCGACGACGCACTCGAGCTGCGGCCGCAGGACACGGCGACCCGCGCCGAGGCCGCCTACTCGGTCGCCCAGATCCTCTCCTTCTCCGACTGGCAGGTCGAATCGGTCATGCAGGCGGCCGCCGCGTTCACGCTGCCGTCGCTCAGCGACTGGCAGAAGCGGATCCTGACCGCCGCCGCCTCGCACATCGGCATGCCGTACATCTGGGGCGGGACGAGCGACAAGACCGAGACCGAGTTCGGCGTCACCTCGAAGGGCGGCTACGACTGCTCCGGCTTCGTGTGGCGGGTCTACAAGGAGACCTGGTACCCGGGCGAGGGGACGCTCGCGACGACGCTCCGCGGGCGGACGACGTACGAGATGAGCGGCGAGGTGCCGGCCTCGAAGCGGATCGGCTTCGACAAGCTGCAGCCGGCCGACGTCATCTTCTTCGGCGACAAGGGACCGAAGTCGCAGCCCTCGCAGGTCGGCCACATGGGCATCTACCTCGGCAACGGGTGGTTCATCCACTCGTCCGAGTACGGCGTGGCCGTCACGACCCTGACCGGCTGGTATCGGCAGGAGTTCGCCTGGGCCCGGCGGCCGCTCGCCGAGGCCGGCCTCGCTTCCTGAGCAGCGGCGTATCCCTTTCGAGGGACATTCCGCGATCCCTGCACGATCACTCCATCGGGTGATTTCCGTGCACCCATCCGAGCTGTGAGAATTCCCCCGTCTGGCGTCCTAGTGCTCTTGGAGGAAGAAATGCTGGAGTGGAAACCGCGGCTTCTGATTCTGCTGGTCGTCCTCGGCGTCGTCGCGGCGCTGATGGGCAGCCTCGGCTGGATCATCCAGTCGTTCAGCCTCGGCTGGTAACGACAGCCGCAGCGGCAACCAATGGGTAGAGGGGGAGATGTCCGGAGCGCATTCATTGCGAGGTCCGCTCACCCCTGAACAGGGGCCGTGAGCGCCGCCCCTCGCCCATCCTCCAGAGTTCTCGCGATCGTGACCCCCGTCCTCGTGGCGGGGGTCGCGGCGATTCTGGTCGCGTGCGTCACCTACGCGCGCGGGCATCACTCGCTGCAGGACGAGGTCTCGATCGTCGCGCTCTTCCTCGGCATGGTCCTCGTCGAGCGCTTCCCGGTCCCGGTCGAAGGCGTCGACGCCGGCGGCGTCACGCTCGGCCTCGTCTTCGGCGTCGCGACCGTCGTCCTCTTCGGCTGGCAGGCCGGCATCTTCGTCGCGGCCGGGGGCGCCACCGTCACGCACCTGCTCGGCCATCGGCCGCCGATGCGCGTCGCCTTCAACGGCGCGATGTTCGCCGTCTCCTGCACGATCAGCGGCCTCGCGATCCAGCTGATCCACGGCGACAGCGTCGGCGCGCTGATCGCGAAGGTGGCCCTCTGCTCGCTCCTCTACAACTGGGTCGTCAACCTCGTCCTCATCAGCGCCGTGCTGTGGGCGTCGACGGGGAAGTCCTTCGCGAAGGGCCTCGCGAACGCGGCGAAGCAGACGTCGGCGCCGTTCGCGCTGATGACGTCGGCGGCGCTGATGCTCGTCGTCATGTGGCAGCGCTCGCCGTACCTCTCGCTCGTCCTCGTCGGCCCGCTGCTCGCGATCGCGATGTACCAGCGGTCGACGTTCGCGGCGATCAAGGCGATGCGGCTCGCGCTCACCGACCCGCTGACCGGCCTCGGCAACCACCGCCACTTCCACGAGCGGCTCCAGCGGGAGCTGACCGCGGCCGAGGAGAACGGCACGACGCTTTCGCTCTGCCTGGTCGACATCGACGACTTCAAGGGCGTCAACGACACGTACGGCCATCCGGTCGGCGACCGCGTCCTCGGTCAGGTCGCGTCGCGGCTGCGGCAGGGCGGCGAGAGCTTCCGGCTCGGCGGCGACGAGTTCGCCGTCCTCCTTCCCGGCCTCGACGACCGCGCCGCGATCGCGGTGGCACGCTCGATCGTCGAGCGCGTCGGCGCCGCCCAGATCGAGCAGATCGGCAGCGTCACCGTCAGCGCGGGCGTCGCGTCGTTCCCGGTCCAGGGCGTCGGCCGCGACGAGCTGATCCGCCTCGCCGACAGCGCGCTCTACTGGGCGAAGGAGGACGGCAAGAATCGCGCCCGCGTCTACGAGCAGACCCAGGAGATCGAGCTCGAGCAGCTGCAGCAGCTCGCGGAGAGCCCCGACCGTGCCGCCCGCTACCGCGCGGCCGCCTCGCTCGCGAAGGCCGTCGACGCACGCGACGCGTACACCGGCTCGCACTCGGAGCGCGTCTCCGAGCTCGCCGCCCGCATCGCGCGGCGGCTCGGCCTCGACACGAACGAGATCGAGCTGACGCGCCTCGCCGCGTCGCTCCACGATCTCGGCAAGCTCGCGATCCCGGAGGAGATCCTGCGCAAGCCGAGCACGCTGAACGAGTCGGAGCAGCTCGTCCTGCAGCGGCACCCGCAGATCGGCTACCGGATGCTCGACTCGCTCGGCGTCGAGCCGATCGCAGAGTGGGTGCTGCACCACCACGAGCGCTGGGACGGCGACGGTTACCCCGACCGGCTGCGCGGCGAGGAGATCCCACTCGGGGCGCGGATCATCTTCGTCGCCGACGCGTACGACGCGATGACGTCGGAGCGCGTCTACCGCAAGCCGCTCTCGCCGCAGGAGGCGCTCGAGGAGCTGCAGGCGTGCGCCGGCTCGCAGTTCGACCCGACGATCGTCGACGCCTTCGCGCAGGAGCTCGGCGTGACGTCGCGGGTGGTAGAACTCGCCTCCTAGTGCAGGAGGCGCCGCTCGAGGACAAGGGGTCCGGGCTCGCACCGACCGGTGCCGGCTGGTTCGTCGTCAGCGTCCGCGACGCCCAGTGGCTCGTGTCGGAGGGCGGCGAGAAGCGGCCGTCCGGCGCCGAGTGCAGCTTCGAGAGCGGCGCGGCGGAGTTCGAGCAGGTCGGGGTGCGCATCCACGTGCTGGAGCCGGGCGAGCCGAACGGGCTCTACCACGCGGAGTCGAAGCAGGAGGACTTCCTCGTGCTCAGCGGCGAGTGCACCCTGATCGTCGAGAGCGA
>JBEQUF010000058.1:0-7001 GCA_040349295.1 Actinomycetota bacterium
CGACGCCGGCTATCTCGAGAGCGCGAACTACGCGCTGCACGACCTGATCTACGAGGCGGCGGAGTCGGACCGGCTGGTCTGGTTCGTCCGCTCGGCAGCGCGCTTCGTGCCGCGCCGGATCTGGGGGATGATCCCGGGCTGGCTCGAGCACAACCGCGCCGGGCATTCGCCCGTGATCGACGCGCTCGAGGCGCACGACCCGGTCGCGGCGCGCGAGACGATGGCCGCCCACATCGGTTTCGCCGGCAGCCTGCTGCTCCACCATCTCGAGTCGATCGCGTTTTGGCCTCCCGAACGGCCGAGCTGAGCGTCGAGACATGGGGGAGGCGATGATCGACGCCGCGGCGACCGAGACGGCGAAGGGGCTGCTGCAGCGCTGGGCCGACGCGCCGCGCACCGGCGGCGTCGACTCGGAGCGGCGCTCGTCGTCGGCCGGCGTGCCGCTCGCGCCGTGGTACGGCGACGAGGCGCCGGGCACCTTCCCCTTCACGCGCGGCCGCACGGCCGGCGGCTACCACGACGGGCTCTGGGTCATGGGCATGTACTCGGGGTACGGCACGCCCGCCGAGACGAACGCCCGCTTCCGGCGGCTGCTCGAGGCGGGGCAGACCGGTCTCTCCGTCGCGCTCGACCTGCCGACGCAGATGGGGCTCGACTCCGACGACCCGCGCGCCGACGGCGAGGTGGGCAAGGTCGGGACGCCGCTCGACACGGTCGACGACCTGCTCGCGCTGCTCGACGGCCTGCCGCTCGAGCGCGTCCGCCAGATGCGCACGACGGCGAACGCGATCGGACCGATCTTCGCCGCGTTCGCGCTCGTCGCGATGGAGGAGCTCGGGATCGATCCGAGCTCGCTGCGGCTGATGCTGCAGAACGACCCGCTGAAGGAGTACAGCGCGCGCGGCACGTTCATCTTCCCGCCGCAGGCGAGCATGCTGCTCGCCGTCGACGTCGTCGAGCACTTCGCGAAGGCGCACCCGCACTGGGAGCCGATCGAGTTCTGCGGGTACCACATCCGCGACGCGGGCGCGACGGCGGTGCAGGAGGTCGCGATCGCGACCGCCAACGGCATCGCGTATCTCGACGAGGCGCGCCGCCGCGGCGTCGACATCACCGCGCTCGCGCCGTCGCTCTTCCTCTTCCTCTCGACCGGCGTCGACGTCTTCGAGGAGGCGGCGAAGCTGCGCGCGGCGCGCCGGCTCTGGGCGCGGCTGCTCAACGAGCTGTACGGCGTGCCGCCGGAGGCCGCCGCGGTCAACCTCTTCGTCTACACGCTCGGCGGCGCGCTGACCGCGCAGGAGCCGCTGAACAACGTCGTCCGCGTCGCCTACGAGGCGCTCGCCGCGGCGCTCGGCGGTGCGCAGACGCTCGCAACCTCGTCGTACGACGAGGCGCTCGGCCTGCCGACGGCGACTGCGGCGCACCTCGCGCTCCGCACGCAGCAGATCGCCGCGCACGAGTCCGGCGCCGCGAAGGTCGTCGACCCGCTCGGGGGCTCCCACTACGTCGAGGCGCTGACCGACCGGCTCGAGGAGGCGGTCGTCGACGCGCTCGTGCAGATCGTCGACGCGGGCGGCGGGGTGGCGGCGCTCGAGTCCGGCATGCTCGGCGACTGGATCGCCGACTCGGCCTACCGCTTCCAGCAGGAGGTCGAGGAAGGCACGCGGCCGATCGTCGGCGTCAGCATCCATCCGGTCGAGCCGGACGAGGTGCAAGAGGTCTTCAAGGTGCCCGTCGAGCTGCAGCGCGAGCAGTGCGAGTCGCTCGCCGCGCGGCGCGCCGCGCGCGACGGGGAGGCTGCGGGCGCCGCGGTCGCAGCCGTCGCGGCAGCGGTCGCGGACGGCCGGAACTGCATGGAGGCGATGATCGAGGCGGCGCGCGCCCGCGCGACGCTCGGCGAGATCACCGCGGCGATCGGCTCGGTCGTCGGCTTCCACCACGCGTCGCAGGTGCGGCTCTAGCGATGGTCGAGGGGGTCACCGCCCAGCGGCTCGTCGAGCGGAGCCTGCGCGTCTGGCGCGACCGCGTCGCCGTCTACGACGGCGACCGCGAGCTGACGTACGCGGGGCTGCTCGAGCGCTCCGCGCGGCTCGCCAACGTCTTCCTCGCGGCCGGCGCGAGTGCCGAGCGCCCGGCGGCGACGCTCGTCCCGAATATGCTCGAGTTCATCGAGGTCGACGTCGCGTGCACGCGGGCCGGCGTGACGCGGCTCGGGATCAGCGACAAGCTGAGCGCCGAGGAGGCCGTGTACCTGCTCGGCAACTCGCAGGCGTCGGTGCTCGTCGCGACACGCGCGCTCTTCGAGCCCGTCGCGGCGGAGCTGCCGGACACGGTGCGCGTCGTGCTGCTCGTCGACGGCGACGGTTCGATGACCGCCGGATCGGCACAGGTGCTCGAGTACGAGCTGGCGCTGCTCGAGGCGTCGCAGGCGCTGCACGTGCCCGCCGTCTCGCCGGAGACGCCGAACTACATCCTCTACACGAGCGGCACGACCGGCCGCCCGAAGGGCGCGACGCACACGCACGGCGGCCGAGCCGCGTCGACGCTGAACATGCTCGCGAGCGAGCTCGTGCTCGGGCGGCGCTCGGCGATGCTGCACGCGGCGCCGGTCACGCACGGCAGCGGCTCCAAGCTGATCTCGTTCCTCGGCGTCGGCGGCGCCAACGTGATCCTGCCGAAGTTCACGCCCGAAGCGTTCGCGGCCGCCGTGCGCCGCTACGGCGCGACGCACACCTTCCTCGTGCCGACGATGATCCAGCGCCTGCTGGAGGGCGACGACGAGGTTCGCGCTGCCGTCGGCGAGCTCGAGCAGATCTCGTTCGGCGGCGCGCCGATCAGCGCAGCGCTCTTCCGGCGCGCGATCGACGCGTTCGGGCCGATCCTCACCCAGGTGTACGGCACGAGCGAGGCGCCGCATCCGGTGACGCTGCTCCGGCCGCGCGACTACGACGCGCCCGACGTGAGCGACGCCGTGCTGACGAGCGCCGGCCGGATCGCGTACGGCGTCGACGTGAAGTTCGTCGACGACGACGGCGCCGAGGTCGAGCAGGGCGGGCACGGCGAGCTGCTGATCCGCTCGTCGAACCTCATGTCCGGCTACTGGCGGAATCCCGAGGCGACGGCGGAGACGTTCGACGCCGAGGGCTGGTACCGGACCGGCGACATCGCGGTGCTCGACGAGGACGGCTACGTCACCTTCCAGGATCGCAAGCGCGACCTGATCATCTCGGGCGGGCTCAACGTCTACCCGTCGGAGGTCGAGCGCGTGATCGCCGCGCATCCCGGCGTCCGCGAGGTCGCGGTCGTCGGCGCCCCGGACGAGGAGTGGGGGGAGTCGGTCGTCGCGTACGTCGTGCCCGTCTCGACCGACGTCAGTTCCGAGCAGATCATCGAGTGGACGCGCGAGCGGCTCGCGCACTACAAGAAGCCGCGCAAGGTCGAGTTCCTCGAGCGCATGCCGCTCGGGTCGTCGAACAAGATCCTCAAGCGCGAGCTGCGCGACCGCCTGTGGCAGGGCCACGAGCGGCGCGTCAACTAGCGGCGCTGCGTAGAGCGCCTCCCGGCGCGAAGTCTGGGCAAACACCCGGCGCGAGGTCTGCGCGACCCGCGTGCAAGGACTGCTCGGTCTACCCATCGACGGTCGACAACACGAATGAGATCGTGTTTCGCCCCACGCGGCGGAAAGCAGGCAGGGCAGTCCGGTTGACATGCGGTAGACCAAAGGTCTACCGTCAACGACGTGCCAACCCAGAACGAACCGCGTGAGGCTCCCGTGTCCTTTCGGGCTGGGAAACTGCGACTGGCCCTCCGACAGCGCGCGCTTAGAAATCTCAAGGAGGGTCAGATCGCAAAGCGCGATCTGGGTCGGTACTACCTCCTGCTTGGAAGCGTGCTTCTCGATGATCGGCTGACGCGACGGGAAGCGTCGTGGCTTGCGTGGTCTGCGTTCCAGAAGGACGTGAGTGACAGCTTCCCGGGCGATCCATTCCGGCCGGAACACGTCGACCCGAGCCGCGAGCTTGTGGCCATCGTGGATTTCGCGATCCGCGAAGCGGAGCGGTCTGGCCGCGAGCTGAGCGACCTTGCGGTTCGGGTCAAACAGAAGGTCGACGCGATGACTTCTCTCGAACGAGCGGCCCTGCTCGACGCCATCGACAGACTGCCGGCGGAGAACGAGGAGGAGATCGGCGACCCTGGGCAGTGGGCGTTTATCGGCGTTCGGCTTGCCGAAGAACCGGCCGCGACCTCCACGGTGTCAGATTCATAGACGCCGTCGCGAGGCACGGCCGTATGTGTGGCTGACGAGTCTCAATCGAGGGAGTGCTACCGGCAACGGTGGGACAAGGACGAGAGACGGCGGAGTTCAGGCGGTCTTCAAAGTCGCCCGGTCAAGACCGGCGCGGTAGTTAGCCCTCGTCGCCCTCGAGGAACGGGTTGGCGAGCATCGGGAAGAGCCCGCCGTTGATGTGGATGTCCTGGCCGGTGATGTAGCCGGCGAGCGGCGACGAGAGGAACCAGCACAGCTCGGCGAGCTCCGCCGGCTCGCCCTGGCGGCGCACCGGCGTGTGCGAGACGAGGTACTGCCGCAGATCCTCCCAGTACGGATAGAGCTTCGGGTCGCGCCACACCTTGAAGCTGCCGGGGATGACCGTGTTGACGGTGACGCCGAAGCGCGAGAACTCGAGCGCGAGCGAGCGGGCGAGGCCGGAGAGCGCCGCCTTGCCGGTCGCGACATGCGAGCGCTCGAAGCCGCCGTGCAGGGCGTCGAGGCCGGAGATGTTGACGATCCGCCCGAAGCCGCGCTCGACCATCGCCGGGATCACCGCGCGGCAGGTGCGCACCGTGCCGAGCAGGTTGACGGACAGCACCGTCTCCCAGTCCTCGTCGGTCAGCTCGAGAAAGGCGCCGATCGGCCGGTAGGCGGCGTTGTTGATCAGCACGTCGACCGGGCCTGCGTCGTCGACGACATGCGCGAGGGCGTCGCGCACGGAGTCGCCGGAGTCGAGCTTGATCTCGAGCGGCCGGACGTCGCCGTCGATCCGCTCCGCCAGCTCCTTCGCCTTCTCCGCGCCGCGGTGGTAGCCGGCGTAGACGACGTCGCCACCAGCGGCGAACCGCTCCGCCATCACCGAGCCGAGCCCGCCGCTCGCCCCCGTGATCACGACGACGCGTGCGCTCATGCGGCGAACGCCGCCGCGAGCCTCGTCGCGTCGGCCAGGGTCGGCAGTGCCTTCGCGACCTCGAGCGCGCGCTCGGCTGCGTCGGCGTCGAGCACGACGGAGGCGTTGCTGCGGAACTTCCGCTCGATCTCGGCCCACGACATCGGCCGGTGCGGCGGCACGCGGTGCTCGAAGACCTGGCCGTCGACCGTCTCGACGGTGACGATGCTGTTCGAGAGCGCGGTCGCCGCCCCCTCGTTCAGCGCCAGCGCCTCGTCCACGAACACGTCCACACGACGGGAGAGATCCTGCACGACGGGATCCTCGAGGCGCGCCTCCTCGTACTGCGGCACGCCGGCGTCGCCGTCGGCGATCGCGACCGCGAGCGAGTACTCGACCGAGAAGCGGCCCTGCTCGGGCGTGCTCGCGGTGTGGTGGATGAGGATCTCCGGCGCGCGCGGATGGACGGCGCAGCGCATCGACTTCACCGTCTCGGGGGTCAGCCCGTGCTCGGCGCGCAGCTCGAGCGTCGCATCGAGCGCGGCGTGGATCGCGCCGCAGCACGTGTAGCGCTTGAAGGTGATGCCGGACGTCTCGATCTCGAGGTCGCCGTCGAGCGAGAAGTCCTCGGGGGAGATCGTCGCCTCGTGGTTGCGGTAGACGTCGATGTACGACCGCTCGCCGTCGAGGATCGAGCTCGACGCCGTGAACCCGCGCGACACGAGCTCCGCCGCCTTGATGCCGTGGAACGCGGCGTTGCCGGCGTGCAGCGGCTTGACCATCGTCCCGAAGTTGTCGCGCAGCCCGGCAGCCGACGACGCCGCGATCGCGACCGCCTTCGCGAGCCCGTCGGCGTCGAGGCCGAGCAGGCGCGAGGCGGCGACCGCCGCGCCGAGCGTGCCGATCGTGCTCGTCGAGTGCCAGCCGCGCTCGTAGTGGTCGGGGATGATCGAGCGCGAGATGCGCGCGGCCACCTCCATCCCCGCGACGAACGCCATGATCATCTCCTCGCCCGAGGCGCCGGTGCGCTCGGCGAGCGCGAGCGTCAGTGGGACGTAGACGACGCTCGGGTGCATCATCCGCTTGAGGATGAAGTCGTCGTAGTCGAGCGCGTGCATCGTCGTGCCGTTCGCGAGCGCGGCGAGCGCCGCAGGCGCCTTCGTGCCGTGGCCGCCGACGAGCGTCGACTCGGCGTTGCCGCCGAGCGACTCGACCCAGCCGCGCGCGATCGTGCCCTCCGGCTGCACGCTGCCGACGAGGCCGCAGCCGAGGCAGTCGACGTAGGCGCGCGTGACGAGGTCGAACGCGTCGTCGGAGACGTGACTCCGCTGAAGCGACAGCGCCAGCTCGGCCATGGCGCGCGTGACGGCGTCCGACATCAGCGAGGCAGGCCCAGGCTGCGGGCGATCAGGTTGCGCTGGATGTCGTTGGTGCCGCCGCCGATCACGTACATCGGTGCAAGTCTGAGGATTCGCTCCACCTCACCGTCGAGGAGCGCGCCGGCGGTGCCCGCCTGGAGCGCCGCGTCTGGGCCGAGGATGCGGAGTGCCGCCTCCGCGAGCCGCTCGGCCGTCTCGCCGCCGGCGATCTTCGCCATCGCCGCGGGCAGCCGCGTCGGGCGGTCCTCGGCGAGCGCCTTCAGCCCGGCGACCACGAACAGCCGGATCGCGCGCAGCCAGGCGGCGAGCTCGGCGACCTCGCGCCGCTGCCACGAGCCCGGCGCGCCGGCGAGCCGCTCGGGCTCGGCGCGCATCGCGGCGATCAGCGAATCGAGGAGCGCGCGCAGCTCGGCGACGTTGCCGCCCATCGCGACGCGCTCGACCGAGAGGGCGGTGCCGATCA
>JBEQUF010000068.1:0-5235 GCA_040349295.1 Actinomycetota bacterium
CCCGGCGCGTGGGATCTGCGGCCGCTCGCCGAGAAGATCCCGTGGCCCGACCTCGCCGGCAAGCGCTGCCTCGACGTCGGGACGGCGAGCGGCTTCTGGGCGTTCGAGCTCGAGCGGCGGGGCGCGGCCGAGGTGCTCGCGACCGACGTCCCGAGCCCGTTCCAGGAGCGCTCGCGCCGCCATTTCGAGCTGGCGCGCGAGCGCCGCGGCTCGGGCGTCGGCTACGAGGCGGTCGACGTCTTCGACCTCGAGGGCGAGTTCGACGTCGTCTTCATGGGGTACGTCCTGCAGATGGTGGAGGACCCGATCCGCGCGCTCCGAGCGGTGCACCGTGTCTGCCGCGGCCACCTGCTCCTGCTCGACACGGTCTCGCTGCCGCTGATGCTCCTGCCGGCGCCGCTCGCGCGGCTCGATGCGCGCCGCGACGGGCGCGAGTGGTTCGTCTTCAACCCGCGCGGCCTGCGGAAGGTGGTCGAGCTGGCCGGCTTCACCGTCGAGGCCGAGACCGGCGTCCTCGCCGAGAAGGTGCTGCCGGCCGAGCGGCACTGGAAGTGGCGGACGGGCGTCCGTGGACGAAGCGCGGCCCTCCGTGCTAATATTTGAGCACTCAAGTATCTAGGAGACACCGACATGCGCTTCGACGGCATCCACCACATCACCAACATCACGGGCGACGCCCCGCAGAACGTCGACTACTACGTCAACCGGCTCGGGCTGCGCATGGTGAAGAAGACGGTCAACCAGGACGATCCGACCGTCTACCACCTCTTCTACGCCGACGAGCAGGGGAGCCCCGGCGCCGACATCACATTCTTCGAGTACCCGGGCGCACAGCCGGGTCGCGCGGGCGCCGGCATGGTGCACACGATCGTCTGGCGGGTCGGCTCGGAGGAGGCGCTCGAGTTCTGGCGCGACCGGATGGGCGGCGTCCCGTTCACCGATCCCGAGGGGCTGCGACACGACATCGTCGTCGCGACGGTGCCCGACCAGCCGCTGATCGCCGACCATCCGGAGATCCCGCACGAGCTGGCGCTGCAGGGCTTCGAAGGCGTGCGCGCCTATGCGCGCGACGTCGAGGCGCACACGGCGCCGCTCCTCGACGGCCTCGGCTTCGAGCGCGACGGCAACCGCTGGACGACTGCGGGCGCCGAGCGCACCGGCTGGATCGAGTACGACGAGGCGCCGGCCGAGCCGGGCATCCCGGGCGCCGGCACGGTGCACCACGTCGCGTGGTCGTCGGAGATGGACGACCAGGAGGAATGGCGGCAGCGTGTCCTCGCGGCCGGCGGCCGTCCGACCGAGGTGATCGACCGCTTCTGGTTCCGCTCGGTCTACTTCCGCGAGCCGAGCGGGGTGCTCTACGAGATCGCGACGAAGGGGCCCGGCTTCTCGACGGACGAGGATCCCGAGCATCTCGGCGAGAAGCTGATCCTGCCGCCCGCGTTCGAGCATCTGCGCGCGCAGGTCGAGCCGCTCCTCACGCCGCTGCCCAGTCCACGCGGTGTTGCGCGCGCTTGAGCGTCCGGCCGCCGGCGAGGCGGCCGGCGCGCTCGTCCTCCTGCACGGTCGCGGCGCCGACGAGTACGACCTCTTCCCGCTGCTCGACGCGATCGACCCGGAGCGCCGGCTGCACGGCTTCACGCCGCGCGGCCCGCTCTCGCTGCCGCCGGGCGGTGCGCATTGGTACGCGCTCGGCGGCATCCCGACGCCGCCGAAGGAGCACTTCGACGCGAGCCTCGCCGAGCTGCGTGCGTTCGTCGGCGGACTGCCCTACGACCGGATCGTCATCGGCGGCTTCTCGCAGGGTTGCGTCATGTCGTACGCGCTCTCGCTCGGGGAGGGCAGTCCGCGGCCGGCCGCGCTGCTCGCCTTGAGCGGCTTCATCCCACGCGTTCCCGGCTTCGAGCTCGACCTCGAGTCGCCGTTCCCGCCGATCGTGGTCGCGCACGGGACCTACGACCCGGTGATCCCCGTCGCGTTCGGGCGCGAGGCGCGCGACCTGCTCACCGGCGCCGGCGCGACCGTCGACTATCGAGAGTCGCCGATCGAGCACTCGATCGACCCGCAGCTGATCCCGCTGCTCCGCGACGTCGTTGCCGGCGCGTAGAGCGGTCGTCGTCGGGTCGGGGCCCAACGGCCTCGCCGCGGCGATCACGCTCGCGCAGGCCGGCCTCGAGGTCGTCGTCCACGAGGAGTCGCCGGCGGTGGGCGGCGGGATGCGCACCGAGGAGCTGACGCTCCCCGGATTCCGGCACGACGTCTGCTCGGCCATCCATCCGCTCGGACGGTCGTCGACGTGCTTCGAGGCGCTCGACCTCGACGTCGAATGGCTCGACGCGCCGGCATGCCTCGCGCATCCGTTCGAGGACGGGGACGCCGCGCTGCTCTTCCGCTCGGTCGAGGAGACCTGCGCGACGCTCGGCGCCGACGCCGAGGTCTACCGGCGCCTCGTCGCGCCGCTCGCGGAGCGGTGGCGGGCGCTCGAGCCGCTCGTGCTCGGCCCGTTCCCGCTCGACCTGCGCGCGCCCGCCCGGCTCGTGCGCGCGCTCGGCGTCGCCGAGTCGGCGCAGGCCTTACGCGCCGCGCTCTCGACGGCGTCCCGCCTCGCCGGCCGCTTCGAGACGCCGCGAGGCCGCGCGTTCGTGGCCGGGAACGCCGCCCATTCGATGCTGCCGCTCGAGACGAGGCCGAGCGCGGGCTTCGCGCTCGTCCTGCTCGTGCTCGGGCATGCCGTCGGCTGGCCGTTCCCGCGCGGCGGCTCGCAGGCGATCGCCGACGCGCTCGCTCGGAAGCTGCGCGAGCTCGGCGGCGAGGTCGTCACGTCCTCGCGTGTCGACGAGCTGCCGCGCGACGCGGACATCGTGCTCTGCGACGTGTCGCCGCGTGAGCTGCGGCGGCTCGCCGGCGACGACCGGTACGCACGGCGCTATCGCTCCGGCCCGGGCGCGTTCAAGCTCGACTGGGCGCTCAGCGGCCCGATCCCGTGGCGCGACGAGCGCTGCGCGCTGGCCGCGACCGTGCATCTCGGGCCGAGCTTCGAGGAGATCGCCGCGTCGGAGCGCCATCCCGGCACGGCGCCGCCGTTCGTGCTCCTCGCGCAGCCGTCGCTCTGGGACGACACGCGCGCGCCGGCGGGCCGGCAGACGGCGTGGGCGTATTGCCACGTGCCGAACGGCAGCGGGACAGACATGACGGCGGCGATCGAGGCGCAGGTCGAGCGGTTCGCGCCCGGCTTCGGTGAGCGGATCCTCGCGCGGAGCGCCCGCGGACCGGCGGAGCTCGAGGCGTACAACCGCAATCTCGCCGGCGGCGACCTGAACGGCGGGCTGATGGACCTGCGGCAGCTCTACATGCGGCCCGTCGCGAAGGCCGTTCCCTACCGCACGCCGTGGCGGGGCGTCTACCTCTGCTCGGCGTCGACGCCACCCGGCGGCGGCGTGCACGGCATGTGCGGCTTCGCCGCGGCCCGCGTCGCCCTGCGGGACCTGGCCAAAGCGAGCTAGGCCTGGTGGCAGAATCCTGCCGGAATCTCACCACCCTTGGTGTCAGGCACCAGGGTTGGCGGCTCGCCGGGGCTAGCGGGTCGGGTGCGGGAGCGAGGACGTGTCGACGACCTCGAAGTCGCTGCCGGTGATGCGGCCGAGCGTGTGCAGCTGGTCGTTCGACCAGCCCGGGTTCGGCGCCCCGCTGATGTACCAGTTCGAGCCGTTGTCGGCGACGATCATCCCGTAGGTCTTCAGCGCCTGCAACACGACGCGCGCCTGCTTCGGGAAGCTCGAGATGTCGACGCTCGCCTTCAGCCGCACGCGCAAGCCCATCGGCGGCAGCGAGGGGTCGTCGGACGACGACGCGAAGTGCCGCGCCGGATAGACGAACTGCCGTCGCGTCCGCTCGACCGTGAACCGCAGCGCGTGGTCGATCGTGCCGCGCGCGACCTCGTCGTAGCGCGCGAGCCCCGGGAAGATCGGCAGGCCCGCCGCGTCGGCCGACGTCCAGCCCGCCGGGCGAAGGCGGTTCGACGTCAGCGACCAGATCGCGCCCGAGCCTGCGGTCCAGCCCGCGGCGGCCGAGCCGTGCAGGTCGTACAGCTCGTAGAGCTTGCACGCGCTCTTGTCGACGAGCAGCGCGTGCCGGTCGCCGTCCGCCTGCGGGCCGCCCTCGATGTGCACCGTCTTCGGGATCGGGTACGGCCCCTTGTCCGACTCGTCCGCATAGTCGAAGCGCACCTTGAAGCGCGGCGTCGTCTTCGAGACGACGTCGAACGGGATGCCGATCGGCCCGCCGCCGTACGTCCCCGAGCCGAAGTCGGGATGCAGTCCGGTCGTCGGCCCGATCGACGCGATGATCTGCGCCGAGTCCGCCGCGACCGGGAGCGTGTCGACGCGCTGGTTCCACGCGTTGCTCGCAGGGAAGATCGGGCACGCCGGCGCAGACGGCAGGCGCAGCGCGCTCGCCGAGCCGGCGCAGGCGAGGGCGACGGCGATCAGGGCGGCGAGTCTCGTCATGCGGCGGGCAGGATGATCGTCACTTTCGTTCCCTTGCCCTCGCGGCTCGAAAACTCGATGGAGCCGTTGTGTTGCTCCACGAGCGCGTGGCAGATCGCGAGCCCGAGCCCTGTGCCGGGAATCGCGCGCCGCGTCGCCGTCGAGGCGCGGAAGAAGCGGGAGAACACCTGCTTCTGCTCCTCCGCCGGCACGCCGATGCCCGTATCGGCGACGACGACCGAGGCGCTCTCGCCGGCGGCGCCGACGGAGATGGTGACGCTGCCGCCCTCCGGCGTGAACTTGACCGCGTTCGAGACGAGGTTGTCGAGCACCTGCGCCAGCCGCTTGGCGTCGCCGAGCACCTCGGGCGGCGAGTCGGCGTGCACGTCGAGTGCGATCCGCTTCTCTTGCGCCGCCGGTCGCGCGAGCTCGGCGGCACGCTCCGCGAGGCTGCGGAGATCGACGGCGGCGAGATCGAGCTCGATCCGCTTCGCCTCGATCTGCGCGACGAGGAGCAGATCCTCGACGAGCGCGTGCAGCCGCTCGGTCGCTCGCCGGATCACGTCGAGGTATTGGCGACCCGGATCGCCGAGCGCGTGCTCCTCGTCCTCCATCATCTCGAGGAAGCCGGAGATCGACGTCAGCGGCGTCCGCAGCTCATGCGAGACGGTGGCGACGAACGCGTCGCGCATGCGGTCGAGCTCGCGGTCGGCCGTCACCTCGCGCAGCGTCCAGATGCGCCCTTCGGGAA
>JBEQUF010000091.1:0-5691 GCA_040349295.1 Actinomycetota bacterium
GGACGCCGAGATGGCCCGAGACGAGATACTCGGCGGCCGCGTTGTCGACCTGGAGCCCGCCGGCGCGCACCGCCTTCGCCAGTGCCGCAGTCTGGTCGTAGACGACGCCGTAGTCGCCCTTCGTGCCGTCGTGCGCGTGCACGTACTGCTGGAACGAGACGCTGAACGCGACGAACGCGGCGACGACGGCGGCTGCCACCGCAAGCGCCGCCTCGCGGCGTCGCACGAGTGCCGCGAGGTCGGCGAGGCCGAGGGCCGCCAGGAGGAACGTGACCGGGTAGCTGATGATCAGGTAGTGCGGGCCGACGCCGCTGCGGGTCGAGGTGATGTACGAGAGCCAGATGCCCACGAGCCAGACGACGAGCAGCAGGCGTCTGACGTCGCGGAACCGCAGCAGCGAGGTCGCGATCCCGACGAGGAAGAGCACGATCACGACGATCCCGGCGATCCGGCCGAGCGTCCACGCAGCACCCGCCTGGTGCTGCGAGCCGGTCACGAAGCCCCAGCCCTCGGCGCTCACGAGGTGGATCGTCTGCCGGACCGCCTCGATCGTGCCGCCGCCCGTCCTTCCGCCGCCGTGCCCGCGCCCGTTGTCGACGATGAGGCTGAAGTCGCGGAAGCCGTGGTTCGCGTTGTGCGCGAGCCACGGTGCAAGGGGGACGAGACCGACGACGGCGCCCGCGACCGCCGCCCACCAGTGGACCACACGCCGCCGGTAGACGAGGAGCGCGACGATCGGCAGCGCGAGCGCGACCGACGAGAGGTTCAGCTGCACGGTGACGAGGAAGAGCAACGGGACGAGCAGCACGAGCCTCGTCCGCTCGCGCTCCAGCACGACGAACATCGCCCAGAGCAGCGCCACCGTGACGACCGGCAGGTAGTCCTGCTGCCAGAGGTGCCGGCCGTAGAGGACAGCCCACGGCGCGGTCGCGAAGAGCCCGGTCGTGATCAGCGCGACCCCGTCGCCGAAGCGCGGCCGCACGACGGCGTACGTGAGCCCGATCGCGACCACCATGAGCACCGCGACCGATGCCGTCGCGAAGAGGACGCCGTCGTGGATGCCGACCACGGCGGCGACGATGTAGACGTACAAGGGCGGGTTCGCTGCGCCGGAGCTCGACGTCAGGCCGGTGGTGCGGATGTTGCCGGCGAGGATGTCGTGGCCGATCCGAAGCGCGATCGCCTCGTCCGACTTGAACTCGGCGAGGCCGAGATGGCGCAGGCGAAGCCACGCCCCGAGGAGGACGAGCACGGCCGCGCACACCCACTCCCAGCGGAGTCGCCGCATCGCCCGACTACGCCGCGCGGCGGCGCGACCGCAGCCGGCGTCGGCCGTTCGGGAGCCGCGAGACCAGCGGCACGCCGCTGTCGAACCCCACGTACAGCTTCGTCTTCGCCGCCACTGCGAGCATCATCTGCGATTCCAGCAGGCGGGGCGGATTGAAGCGTTACAAACAAGGCGCCTAGCGGAGTCGAACCGCTGTACACGGCTTTGCAGGCCGCTACCTAGCCACTCGGTCAAGGCGCCGGAGCGGGGCCATGGTACTAGCGGCGGTCCGACCCTTCGTGCCTGTCGTGCCGGCGGCCGGCGCGCAGGAAGAAGTAGGCGCCGACGATCACGGCGATCGGCGGCACGACCGTCCAGAGCAGCAGGAGGACGTTCTCCGTCCTCACGGGCCGACCACCCGCTCGAGGAACGCGACTGCGCGCTCCCAAAGCTCGATGCGATTCGGCAGCTTCTCGACCGTATGCCCCTCGTCCTCGAAGATCAGGAGCTCGCACTCGACGCCGCGCTCGCCGAGGACCGCCGCGATGTGCTCCGACTCGCTGACCGGCACGCGCGGGTCGTTGCGCCCGTGCTGGATGAAGAGCGGCGCGCGGATCGCGTCGATCCGCGTCATCGGGGACGCCCGCACCAGGAAGTCCAGGTCGCGCTCGAGCGAGCCGTACTCCCGCTCGCGCGCGGCGCGCCGGTACGGCGAGGTGTTCTGCAGGAACGTCACGAGCGACGAGATGCCGACCGCCTCGATTCCGGCCGCCCAGATCTCCGGCTGGAACGCGAGCGCCGCCAGGACCATGTAGCCGCCGTAGGAGCGCCCGTAGACCACGGCGCGCGCCCCGTCGATCGACGGCCGCGACGCGAGCCAGCCGTGCAGCGCGCGCAGGTCCTCGACGGAGTCGAGGCGCAGCTCGATGTCGTCGAGGTGCTCGTACCGCTTCCCATAGCCGGTCGAGCCGCGCACGTTCGGCGCCGCGACGGCGTAGCCGCGGGAGACGAGGAACTGCGTCAGCGGCGCGAAGCTCGGCGAGAACCACGGCTGCCACTGCGCCTCCGGACCGCCGTGCACCGTCACGACGACCGGGAACGGGCCGTCGCCGGGCGGCTCGAAGAGGAAGACCGGCACCGACTCGCCGTCGAAGGAGTCCAACCGGTGCAGCGTCGGCTCGACGAGCGTCGTCACGTCGACGTCGCGCGGCGAGGTCGTCAGGCGCTCGAGCGAGTCGTCCTCGAACGAGTAGCGGTAGACGTCGTGCGGCTCGACCGGCGACGAGAAGCCGAACGCGACCTTCGACCCGTCGGGTGAGACCTCGACGTGCTCGACGACGCCGCGTCCGGGCAGCGGGATCTCGCGGCCGCTGGCGATCTCGACGAGCCGCGAATAGCCGTCGGCGTTCTCGTGCGCGATCAGCCGCGCGTCGCTGCCCTCGAGCACGACGTCCCACTCCGACTCGTAGAGAACGTCGCCGTTGCGCACGATCGCGAAGACGTCGCGGCCGACGTTCGTCGAATAGGCGACGCCGTCGGCGGTCCAGACGGGGCTGTACGACTCCGCCTGCTCGTCATGCGGCGTCAGGTGCGTCACATCGCCGGATTCGACGTCCCAGAGGAAGAGGTCGTTGTCGCCGCTGCGCTCGCCGATGCGGTCGAAGCAGACGACGCGACCGTCCGGCGAGATGCCGGCGACATGGTTGTAGCCCTCGCGCTCGAGCACCTGCTCCTCCCCGGTCGCGAGCGAGCGGAGGACGATGTCGAAGTCGACCTCGTTGCGCCGGTTCGTGGCATAGGTGAGCGAGTCGCCGGCGACGTGCGGCGTCGCGTGGATGTAGCGGGGATCCTCGACGAGCGGCCCTTCACCGAGGAGGTGCAGCTGCGTCCGCTCGTTGCCGCCCGCGTCGATCTCGACGAGGACGCGGCCGTCGGGCAGGAACTGTCCCAGCACCGGCTCCGAGTACGACGTCAGCTGCGTCATCGACGGCCACTCGAAGAGCTGGTGGGTGCCCGGGGCGTTCGAGCGCACGAGGAGCCGCTCGCCGTCCGGCGACCAGGACAGCGGCACCGCCTGCCGCATCTCGAGGAGAGCCCGCAGCGCCTCGGTCACGCCCACCACATGTCCGACGGCGCCTCGCGCAACACAACCGCGCGGAGGACTTCGACCGCCTTCGACAGCCCCTCGTCGATGGAGGCCAGCCCGTCCTCGTGCTCGATGCTGAGGACGCCGTCGTACCCGGCGATGCGCAGGGCGCTCACGAGGTCGCGCCAGAACTTCTCCCCCTGGCCGTAGCCGACGCTGCGGAACGACCACGACCGCTCCCCGAAGCGGTTGTAGTGCTTCGTGTCGAGCACGCCGTTCCGCGCCGTGTTGTGCGGATCGACGTACACGTCCTTCGCGTGCACGTGGAAGATCGCGTCGCCGAGCTCCCGGATCGCCAGCAGCGGATCGATCTGCTGCCAGACCAAGTGCGACGGGTCGAAGTTGACCCCGATCTCGGGACCGCACGCATCGCGCAGGCGCAGCGCGGTCTCCGGGTTGTAGACGAGGAAGCCGGGATGCGGCTCGAGCGCGATCCGGACGCCGTGCCCGCGCGCGAGCGCTGCCTGCTCGCGCCAGTACGGGATCGCCCGCTCGCTCCACTGCCACTCGAGCACCTCGAGGTACTCGGGCGGCCACGCGCACGTCACCCAGTTCGGCTGCGACGCGGTCGGGCCGTCGCCGGGACAGCCGGAGAAGCAGACGACCGTCTCGACGCCGAGCTCGGCCGCACGCTGCACGGTCGCGACGAAGACGTCGTGCGACTGCCGGGCGAACGCCTCGTCGGGATGGAGCGGGTTGCCGTGACACGAGAGCGCGCTGATCTCGAGGTCGCGCGACCGGACGGCCTCTGCGAGCCCGTCCGCGAAGTGCGCGTCGCCCGGGTAGTTGCCGGTGCCGATCTCGACGGCGTCGAGCCCGAGCGCGACGACACGGTCGAGCGCTTCGTCGAGGCCCAGCTGCCCGAAGACGACGGTGAAGACGCCGAGCTTCACGCCGTGATGCCGGCGAACGACGGGATGACGTCGTCGCCGTAGGCCTGCAGCGTCTCTTCCTGTCCGTGCGTCATCAGGTAGATGTTGAACTGGTCGACGCCGACCGCCTCGAGCTCCTTCAGCTTCGTCTTGATCTGCTCGGGGTTGCCGAGGACGCAGAAGCGGTCGCAGATCTCGTCCGTCACGAACTCGCCGTGCTTCGCGCCGACGCGGGAGTGCTCGTTGTAGTCGTAGAACTTGCGCGCCTGCACGTAGTCGGTCAGCGCCGCCGGCACCTTCGAGCCGTCGGTGCCGTACCGCTCGATCAGGTCCATGACGTGGTTGGAGACCATCGCCGGGAACCAGCGCACCTGGTCGCGCGCGTCGGCGAGGTCGTCCGTCACGTGCGACGGCGCGCCGACGATGCACTTGAGGCGCGACGGGTCCTCGCCCGCCTCCTCGGCCGCCTTGCGCGCGGTGTCCATGATCCAGCTGATGATCTCGGGGTCGGCGAGCTGGATGATCACGCCGTCGCCGACGCGGCCGGCCACACCGAGCGCCTTCGGGCCGTAGCCCGCGACCCACACCGGGATCTGCGGGAGCTCCGGCCGCACCCACTTGAGCTGGAGGTCCTTGTCGTTCCAGTCGACCTCGCGCCCGTTCATGAAGTCGCGGATCATCTTCAGCGCGAGCTCGAACTCGGCCACCTTCATCGGCTGCCGGCCGATGTAGCGGACGGCGCTGTCGCCGCGGCCGACGCCCATCACCATGCGGCCGTTCGAGAGGTCGTGCAGCGTCGCGTACGAGCTCGCGAGCACGGTCGGCTCGCGCGTCGCCGGGTTCGTCACGAAGTGACCGAGCTTGATCGTCGACGTCTCGCGCGCGGCGACGGCGAGCATCGGGATCGACTCCTGCCAGAGGACGTGCGAGTCGTACGTCCACGCGTACTGGAAGCCGTGCCGCTCGGCGAGCTGGATCAGCTCGAGCCAGCGCGAGAACGGCGGGTCCGGGAGCACGGTGACGCCGAATTCCATGCGGCAGACCCTACCTCGGGGTCGCGAGCGAGGCGAGGGCGGTCAGGAGCCCCAGGGCGACGAAGCCGATCCGGCCGTCGCCCGGCAGCGAGAACGTCAGACCGACGAGCGGCGCGCCCGCGACGATCACGAGCGATGCCCAGGCGTTGACGAAGCCGACGGCGGCGCCCGGCGCGTCGGGGCGGGCGGCGGCGGCGCCGACGAACGCCTTCGCGAACGGCACGCCGGCCGCGAGCCCGACGACGGCCGCGCAGACGACGAGCAGCCCGATCGGGAGCGGCAGCGCCAGCAGGATCGCGCCGGCGCCGCCGACGAGGAGGCTGCCGGCGATGATCGTCCTCGCCTGCGGCCGCGCCAGCACCCAGCCGCCCC
>JBEQUF010000098.1:0-8117 GCA_040349295.1 Actinomycetota bacterium
CTCGACGCGCAGGGCCTGCTCGGCCACCAGCACGCGAACTCCGGTTGGGGCACGTTCGACGACGACAACATGGTGGGTGCGACCGCGTTCATGGAGACGCTGGAGCTCGCAATCGAGCTGCGGCGCGCCGGCTACGGCCAGGACGGCGACGAGCGGCGGCTCGGCTTCGACCTGTATCCGTACACCGAGGACGCCGTCGGCGCGGTCAAGCGCTCCGTGCTGCACTGGCGGTTCATCGACGGCGTCGCGGCGAAGGTCGACGGCCCCGAGCTGCGGGCGGCACAGCAGGAGAAGGACGCCGTCCGCGCGTACGAGCTCGTGTACGGCGCGCTCGGAGCTTGAACCGGAGAGGCTTCGGCACCATGCGGATCCGCGACGCCGCGATCGTGCGGCGCGCGGTCGAGCTCGGTGCCGGCTTCCTCGACACGGCGGACGTCTACGGCGACGGCGAGAGCGAGCGCCTGATCGGCGAGGCGTTCGACGGCGCCTGGCCGGACGGCGTCTCGCTCGGCACGAAGGGCGGCCTCGACAAGCACAGCGACCGGCTGCGGAACGGCACTCCCGAGTACCTGCGACGCGCGCTCGACGCGTCGCTGCAGCGGCTCCGCCGCGACCACGTCGAGCTGTACACGCTGCACCGCCACGATCCCGAGGTGCCGATCGAAGAGTCGGTCGGCGCGATCGACGAGCTGCGCCGCGAGGGCAAGTGCCTCGCCGTCGGCGTCTCGAACGTCAGCCTCGACCAGCTGGCCCGTGCGCGCTCGGTCTGCGAGATCGCCGCCGTCCAGAACGAGTTCAACCGCGGCTTCCTCGTCTCCGAGCCGGTGCTCGAGGCGTGCGAGCGGCACGGCACCTGGTTCATGCCGTGGTCGCCGCTCGGCGAGGGGCTGCGAGCGCCGGCCGAGGAGATCCGCTGGCTGCTCGACCGCTCGCCGGTGATCGTCCCCATCCCGGGCACGTCGTCGGTCGAGCACCTGGAGCAGCTGTGGCGCTGATCGGCCTCGACGTCGGCACGTCCGGCGTCAAGGGCGTCGCGATCGACGAGGACGGCGTCGTCCTCGCGACGGCGACCGAGGGCTATCCGCTCTCGACGCCGCAGCCGGGCTGGTCGGAGCAGGACCCCGAGCTGTGGTGGGACGCGTCCCGCCGGGTCCTCGACGCGCTCCCCGACGGGCCGATCGGCTGGTCGGGTCAGATGCACGGCCTCGTCTGCCTCGGCGAGGACGGCTCGGCGCTGCGACCGGCGATCCTCTGGAACGACCAGCGCACCGGGGCCGAATGCGCGGAGATCGAGTCGCGGGTCGGGCTCGACCGGCTGCTGCAGCTGACCGGGAACCGCGCGCTGACCGGCTTCACGGCGCCGAAGCTCCTCTGGCTCGCGAAGCACGAGCCTGAGACGTACGCGCGGATCCGTCACATCCTGCTGCCGAAGGACTACGTCCGCTACCGGCTCACCGGCGAGCGCCTGATCGACGCGGCGGACGCCTCGGGGACGCTGCTCTACGACGTCGCGCAGCGCCGCTGGTCGGCGGAGGTGTGCACGGCGCTCGACGTGCCGCTCGAGTGGCTGCCGGAGGCGCGCGAGTCGACCGAGGTCGCCGGCGCCGGCGACCAGGCGGCGGGCGCGCTCGGCGTCGGCATCGTCGCGCCCGGTTCGCTCTCGGTCGTGCTCGGGACGTCCGGCGTCGTCTTCGCGGTGCTGCCGCACTACCAGGTCGACCCGCGGCTGCACGTCTTCGCGCACGCGGTGCCCGGCACGTGGCACGCGATGGGCGTGATGCTCTCCGCGGCCGGGTCGTTCGCGTGGCTGCACGACATCCTCGGCGGCGACTTCGCCGCGCTCGACGCGGCGGCGGCGCAATGGGAGCCCGGCGTCGAGGGGCTGCTCTTCGCGCCCTACCTCGCAGGCGAGCGGACGCCGTATCCCGATCCCGACGCGCGCGGCGCGTTCACCGGCCTGTCGCTCCGCCACGACCGCGGCGCGCTCGCGCGCGCAGTGCTCGAAGGCGTCGCCTTCGGCCTCCGCGACTCGCTCGAGCTGCTGCGCGACCTCGGCGTCGACGCGCAGGTCGGGCGACTGTCGGGCGGCGGCGCGAAGAGCGACCTCTGGACGCGCATCACCGCCTCCGTCCTCGGGATCCCGCTCGAGCGCATGCAGCTCGAGGAGGGCGCCGCGTACGGCGCCGCGCTCCTCGCGGGCGTGCAGGCGGGTGTCTTCGCCGACGCGGCCGACGCCGTCGAGCGCTGCGTGCGCGTCCGCGACCGCGTCGAGCCGGAGTGGGACTACGACGACACGTATCGTCGCTTCCGATCTCTCTACCCAACGCTGAAGGAGCTTCGATGAGCCTGGAAGGCAAGACGGCTGTCATCACCGGCGCCTCGCGCGGCATCGGCGCCGCGGTCGCGCGCATGCTGCACGAGCGCGGCGTCAACCTCGGCCTCGCGTCGCGCGCCGGCGACGACCTCGGGCTCTCGAACGCCGTCGCGCATGCGGTCGACGTGCGCGACCTCGAAGGGCTCGAGCGGCTGTGTGCAGAGACGGCGGAGCGCTTCGGCGGCATCGACATCGTCATCCCGAACGCCGGGGTCGGAGCGTACGGCCCGTTCCTCGACCTCTCGCTCGAGCACCTCGACGAGATGATCGACGTCAACTTCCGCGGCACGGTCTACGCGGTGCGCGCGGCGCTGCCGCACATGCTCGGCCGCGGCGAGGGCGACGTCGTCACGCTCGCCTCCGAGGCCGGCCGGCGCGGCCTGCCGTACGAGGCGGTCTACTGCGCGTCGAAGTTCGGGCAGGTCGGCCTGACGGCGGCGCTCGACCACGGGCTGCGCGAGCACGGCATCCGCTGCACGAACGTCTGCCCCGGCGGCGTCGCGACCGACTTCGCGCTCGACGAGGGCCGCGGCAGGACCGAGGACGTGCTGCCCGGGATGATGACCGCCGAGGACATCGCCGAGGTGGTCGTCTTCGTGCTGGAGCGGCCGCGGCACATGCGCATCCTCGAGACGGCGTTCCGGCCGATGAGCGAGGGCAGCTGGGGCTAGCCGACGACGTGCGCGCGGCGCCCCTGCCGAGCGGCGTCGCGACGCGCATCGTCGCGATCGACGGCTGCGGCGGCGCCGGCAAGTCGACGCTCGCAGCGGCGCTCGCGCGCGAGCTCGGTGCGACCGTCGTGCACACGGACGACTTCGCGTCGTGGGACGACCCGGTCGGCTGGTGGCCGTCGCTGCTCGAGCAGGTGCTGGAGCCGCTGGCCGCGGGCCGGTCGGCGACGTTCGTCCCGAACAGCTGGGGCGGCCCCGAGCGGCCGCCGGTCACGGTCGAGCCGGGCCGCACCGTGATCGTCGAAGGAGTGACGGCGTCGCGCGAGGCCTTCCGGCCGTACCTCGCCTACTCGATCTGGGTCGAGACGCCGCGCGAGCTGCGGCTGGCGCGCGGGCTGGCACGCGACGGCGTGGACGCGCTGCCGCTCTGGGAGCGGTGGATGGCCGAGGAGGATGCGTACGTCGAGCGCGAACGCCCCGCCGAGCACGCGGACGCCGTGCTAGCCGGGCAGTAGCCGCTCGACCGCGCCGAGCAGCTCCTCGCGCGTGAAGGGCTTGTGCAGGAGCGGCAGCCCCGACGCCTTGGCGTAGAGGTCGCCGTTGCCGGTCATCAGGATCACCGGCAGGCCCGGGTGCTGCTGGCGCAGCCGGTCGGCGACGGCGTCGCCGCTGATCTCCGGGATCAACACGTCGAGCACGGCCGCGTCGATCGGCTGCTGCTCGGCCGCGGACAGCGCGGCGAGGCCGGAGTAGGCCGTGACGACGTGGTGGCCCGCGTCCTCGAGCAGCGCTCGCACGAGCTCGGCGAAGCCGCGGTTGTCGTCTGCCACGAGGATCGTCGCCATCAGGCCAGCAGCTCCTTCATCCGCAGCGCGTTCCGCACGGCGAACGCCTCCCAGTCGTTGTTGAAGTACACGAACACCTCGCGCTCCCTCCGCCAGTCACGCAACCGCTCCGCCCATTCGACGAGCTCCGTCTCGCTGTAGTTGCCTCGCCGCCCGCGAGATCCGTAATGGAAGCGCACCAGCGTGTAATCGGCCGTGAAGACCTGCGCTTGAAACGCCTTCACCTCCGGCCGGTCGCCGATCACGAGGGCGACACCGCTCGCCCGCAGCGCATCGTAGGTCTCCTCGACGAACCACGACGGATGCCGGAACTCGACGCAATGCCGCCGTCCGTCCGCGGCCATGACCGCGAGCGCCGCCGCGAGGCGCTCGTCGTCCCGCCGGAAGCTCGGCGGCAGCTGCCAGAGGAACGGCCCGAGCTTCGGCGAGCCGAGCAGCGGCTCGAGGCGCTCGAAGAACCGGTCGAGCCCCGGCCCGAGCTCGGTCAACCGCTTGATGTGCGTGAGATACCGCGAGACCTTGATCGTGAACGTGAAGCCGGGCGGCACGCTCCGCTCCCAGTTCGCGACCGCGCTGCGATTCGGCAGGCGGTAGAAGGTGTTGTTCACCTCGACGGTGTCGAAGTGCCGCGCGTAGTGCTCGAGCCAGAGGCGCGCCGGCCGACCTTCGTAGAGCTCGTCCTTCCAGCTCGCGTAGTTCCAGCCGGAGCACCCTACGCGGACAGGGCGGTGGCGATCTGCCGGCACAACTCGCCGGTACCCGCGGCCGCGATGCGCGAACGTCCCTCGAGATCGAGCTCTGCGTCGCCGAACGGCCGCGGATCGTCGAACAGCTCGACCGAGTAGCCCATCTCGCGCACGAAGAGCTGCGCCGCGGCGATGTCGACCGAGCGCGCGCCCTTCAGCGAGCAGACGCCGTCGATGCGACCGGACGCGAGCTGGCACAGCGACAGCGCGAGCGAGCCCATGATCCGCAGCCGGTAGGCGAGATCGACGACCTTCGGCGCCTCGCGCGCGATCAGGTCGCTGCGCGTCGCCTCGAAGGCGAGGATCTCGATCCGCTCCTTCGGCGCGACCGTGAAGACCTCGCCGTTCACGGTCGGCAGCTCGCCGGCGCGGCACACCCACTCCTCGTTCGCGCCGAAGTCGTAGACGTAGCCGAAGTGCACGTCGCCCATCCGCTCGCCGCTCGCGACCGCGATCGAGACGGCGAAGAACGGAATGCCGCGCTTCGCGTTCAGCGAGCCGTCGATCGGGTCGACGACGACGACCGTCTTGCCGTCGCCGAGCCGCCCGACCTCCTCCGAGACGATCGTGATGTCGTCGACGTCGCGCAGGCGCGCGAGAATCGCGTCCTCGGCAGCCTTGTCGACGGCGGTCGTCTCGTCGCCGCCGAGCCCCTGCCCGACGACCGGCTCGCGCTCGGTGCGCGTCGGCAGGTCGACGAGCACGCGGCGCATGTCGTCGACGCAGCCGCGGCAGGTCTCGAGCCAGTCGGTCAATCGACCGGGAAGAGCAGGAGACCGCTCGTCAGCTTCGGGAAGAAGAACGTCGACTTCTGCGGCATCACGTCGCCGCGCCGCGCGACCTCCCAGACGTCCTCGATCCGCGTCGGCCGAAGCAGGAATGCGCCCGCAGCCTCGCCGCGATCGACGGCGGCCTCGGCCTCGTCGCGCGACGCGGTGTACGTGACGCCCTCGGGCGCGAGCGCCGCGACGATCTCCGGGTCGAGCCCCTCGCCGTCGAGCAGCTCGTAGCGCCCGCCGCCGCGGTAGAGGACGACGCCCGGCAGCTCGTCCTCGGGGCGCTCGATCGGCTCGCCGGCGATGCCGTCGACGGACCGCGCGACGCGATGCGTCGGGAAGATCGTCAGCCCGTCCTGGTCGGTCGGGACGATCACGGCGAGCAGCCACGGCGACTCGCCGAAGGTGACGGTCGTCTCGTAGCGGTGGTGGCCGTCGGCGATCAGGAGCTGGGCGTCGCGCAGCTCCTCGGCGAGCGCGTCGCCGAACTCGCGGTCGAGCCGCCAGAGCTTCGCCTCGGCGGCCGCGAGGTCCGGCTCACCGAGCCCGTCGAGCTCGATCGAGCCGTCCCAGAGCAGGAAGATCGGCTCGAGCTGCGTCCGCGTCGCCCGCAGGAGCCGGAGCCTTCCCTCCTTCGGCCCGCTGTGCGTCTTCTCGTGCGGGAGGACGACCTCGTTCTCGTACGGCTCCGCGCGCAGCGCCGCCACGAAGCCGTGCCGCGAGCGGGCGACCCCGTCCGGGCCGACGTAGTCCTGCACGAGCCACCAGTACGACGGCTCCTCGGAGACGAGCACACCCTCGGCGATCCAGGCGGCGAGATCCTGCGCCGCCTGGTCCTCCGACTCCGGCAGCGTCAGGTGGACGACGTGGTGCGGGTCGCGCGCCAGCAGCTCGGCGCGCTGCTCGTCGGAGATGACGTCGTACGGCGGCGCGACCACGCGCTCGAGGTCGGGGACGTCGAAGCGGAGCGCGCGAAACGGGCGGATCTCGGCCATCTCCGACCCAGCCTAGACTCACGTGCAGTGACGGCGATCAGCCAACTGGAGGAGAACCGGACCGTCGAGGGCGTCTACGCCGTCGCGCGCAAGCAGCGACTGCGGACGCGCAGCGGTGCGGCGTACCTCGCGCTCGAGCTCGTCGACCCGAGCGGCCGGATCGAGGCCCGCGTCTGGAACGACGTCGAGCTGCTCGACCAGCGGTTCGCCGAGGGCGACGCCGTCCGCGTGCTCGGCCGGGTCGAGCGCTTCCGGGACACGCTGCAGCTCGACGTGCGGACGCTCGAGCCGGCCGCCGACGTCGATCCCGCGACGATGGCGCCCGCGCTCCGCCGCGACGCCGAGGAGCTGGAGGGGTTCCTCGAGTTCCTCGTCGCCGAGATCCACAACGACCCGCTGCGCGGCCTCGTGACGAAGGCCCTGCAGGCGGCGGCGCTCCGGCAGTACCCGGCGACGCCCGACGGCCACCACTCGTACGCGGGCGGCCTGCTCGAGCACACGGTCGGCGTCGCGACGCTCTGCCGCGAGACGGCGCAGCTCCACCAGCGCCTGCGCCCTGACCTGCTGCTCGCCGCGGCGCTCGTCCACGACCTCGGCCGGACGCGCGAGCTCGGCCCGCCGCCGCTCTTCGCGCCGACCGAGGACGGCAAGCTGCTCGGGCACGTCCACCTCGGGCTGCGGCTGCTCGAGGATCTCGGGGCGCCGGCGGAGCTCTTGCACGCGGTCGCCTGCCATCACGACGTACGCGCGGCGCGGACGGCCGAGGCGGCGGTGCTCTTCTACGCGAACCAGCTCGACGCCGTGGCGGCGACGAGACCCGTTCCCGCTTGACGGCGATCCTGCTCGCGCTCGGCGCGAGCCTCGCCTGGAGCATCGCCGACTTCGGGGCAGGCGTCGGGGCGCGCCGACTCTCGACCTTCGTCGTCGCGGCGTTTCTCCAGGCGGCCGGTCTCGTCGTCGCCCTCCTCGTCCTGCTCGCGACGGGCGAGCACGCGCCGACCTGGCGTGAGGCGGGCTGGGCCGTCTTCGCCTCGCTGCTCGGCCTCGTCGGGCTGACCGCCTTCTACCGCGGCCTCGCCGTGGGAACGATGGGCATCGTCGGGCCGATCTCGACCTGCGCCTCGCTCGTGCCGCTCGCCTACGGGCTCGCGCGCGGCGAGCGACCGGCGACACACCAGGCGGTCGGCGTCGCGCTCGCGGTCGCGGGCGTCGTCGGCGCCTCGCTCGAGCCGCAGGAGACCGGACGCGGGCGGAAGGTCGGCGCCGGGGTCGGCTTCGCGCTGGTCGCGGTCGCAGGCTTCGGCTGCTCGCTGATCGGGCTGAGCAAGGCCGCCGCGGGCGGCGCGGTGTGGGCGACGCTGATCATGCGCCTGGTTGCGCTCCCCGTGCTGATCGCGGTCGCCTCGGCCGTCCGCGCAGAGTGGCCCGGCCGCAGCCTCTGGCCGCTCCTGGTCGGCGCCGGCATCTTCGACACCGGCGCGACGCTGCTCTACGCGGCCGCGTCGACCCGCGGCCTCCTCAGCGTCGTCGCCGTGCTGTCGTCGCTCTACCCGGTCGGGATCCTCGTGCTCGCCCGCGTCGTGCTGCAGGAGCGGGTCGCGCGGCCGCAGCTCGCCGGCGTCGCGGTCGCGCTCACCGGCGTCGCGCTCGTCAGCGCCTGAGGCCCGCCTCCTCGAGATCGAGCTGCCGCGCGATCGCCCGTGCGTCGTC